>NZ_QEHP01000089.1:0-33483 GCF_003094695.1 Chryseobacterium sp. HMWF035
GCTGTATTAATCATTTTTGCAGGAGGAAATCCAGACAAAGTTTTCAAAACATAAAAGAGGTCGGATTTCTTCCGACCATGACTAGCAAAGCCGCCGCAGCCGAAACTTTGTAAATGAGCTCAGACAAATGCTGCAATCTGGGCTAGGCCGCAGCCGGAATCACAAATGTAAAGTTCCTTAAACTCAAAATTTGTAA
Source organism: Chryseobacterium sp. HMWF035 (assembly GCF_003094695.1). Taxonomy (NCBI): domain Bacteria; kingdom Pseudomonadati; phylum Bacteroidota; class Flavobacteriia; order Flavobacteriales; family Weeksellaceae; genus Chryseobacterium; species Chryseobacterium sp. HMWF035. The sequence goes on from NZ_QEHP01000089.1 coordinate 197, forward strand.
ACCTAATTTTAAAAAACTAATTTAGTCCTATGAAAATTTATACAAAAACAGGAGATAAAGGTCAGACCGCTTTGTACGGCGGAACAAGAGTTTCAAAAGCAAGTGCGAGAGTCGACAGTTACGGAAACATAGACGAGCTGAATTCCTTCATCGGAATCGCCAAAAGCCATATTGAAGATGAAGAAGTGTTAAGCCAGCTAAAAAAAATCCAGTTCGATTTATTTACCGTAGGTTCTGAGGCTGCAACTCCGGTGGATAAACTCATGTTGGCAAACGGAAAATCGCGGCTTCCTTTAATCATTTCAGATGCCGAAATCGAAGAACTCGAAAACTGGATGGATGCTTTTGACGAAAAATGCGAACCGCTTCAGTATTTTATCCTTCCCGGAGGCGGAAAAGCAGCAACATTTTTACATGCAGCACGTACAATCTGCAGAAGAGCAGAACGTTCTTTGGTATTCTTAAACGAATCGGAAGAAGTGCGTCCGGAACTCATTAAATATCTCAACAGACTTTCCGACTATCTTTTTGTTTTGGCAAGATACATTTCAAAAATCAACAACGAACCGGAAGAATACTGGAACCCGAATGAAAGATAAAGTACTGCTTTTCATCAACGGAGATCCTCCCAAATCTTTTCCCAACATTGAAGAATACAGTCTCATTGCCTGTACAGACGGTGCTTTTCATTATCTTAAAAATCTGAACTTCCCTTTAGATAAGCTGGATTTTATTTCCGGTGATTTCGACTCGCATTCCGGCTCGGATGAAAATATGTATGAAGACAAATTCATTTATACGCCCGATCAGGATAAAACAGATTTTCAGAAAGCTTTGGAAATTATTGCAGAAAAAGACTTTAAAAAAGTAGATGTTTTCGGTGGAAGTGGAGGAGAACAGGATCATTTTCTGGGAAATCTTACCGTGGCTTTTGGTTTTAAAGATCAATTCGATATCAAATTCTATGATGAATTTTCAGAATATTATTTTATTCCGAAACAATTTGTTATAACAGGAGTGAAAGACAAAATGATTTCTTTGTATCCGTTTCCTGCAGTTGAGAATATTACGACCAAAGGATTAAACTGGACTTTAAACAATGGAAATTTAGATATTACTTCCAGAATCGGAACACGAAATTTTGCTGTAGAAGATGAAGTTTCTATTCAATACGAAACAGGAGATTTGCTGATTTTTGTTGGGAAAAACTATTTGTAGTGTAAACACAAATTTCACGAATGTTTTCACAAATTTTACAAATTTGATTTTATATTGTAAAATATGCAGAATAACGGATCAACAGGAACGATTTTAGTCCATTTTTAATTGCCAATCTTTTCACAAATTGCATGAGCTTGGTTTTATAAAATAAATAATAAAGTTATCCGCATCAATAGGAACGGGCTTTAGCCCGTTTTCAAATTAAAAAACATCAACTGGCTTTAGCCAAAACATAAAAATCAAACACTAGCATCGGTGTAGATTCACGAAATATGTGAGAAAATAAAAATGAAAAACCTCATCAAAATATCATTACTAACCATCACATTACTCTGTGTTTTCTCCTGCAAGACACAACAATTTTCCACACCCGAATTTGGAAAAAGAGAAGCAGGAAAAGATATTCAGATTAAAAAAGTCAACAATTTCAGAACGGTTGGAAACATCAGAAATATTGACGGAAGAACCCTGAAAGAAGGTAAGCTGTACAGAAGCGGAAATTTATATAAACTGAAAAATTCTGCTTTTAAACAACTTGAAAATTTAGGCATCAGAGAAATTATCGATCTTCGTAATTCAAAGGAGATTGCAAAAAAGCCCGATCATCTTCCGGAAGGAATTGTTTACAAAAATTATTCAGCGTTTGAAGACAAAGGCGATCAGTTGGATCAGGCAAAGAAATTGGTTTTAAAAGGAAAAGTCAACGGTGCAGATGCAGACAAAAGAATGCATGATTTTTATAAAGACTACGTCACGGAAAACCCAGAAATTATAAGAAAAATTATCACAGAAATTTTAGAATCAGATCAGCCTGTTTTATACCACTGCACAGCAGGAAAAGACAGAACCGGAATCACAACCGCTCTCATTCTTACAATTTTAAAATTCGATAAAGAAACCATTTATAACGATTATCTTTTATCCAATAATTACAGAAAAAAATTAATCGATAAAAGACTTCATCTCGCCGATAACCTGCATTTTATCTACCCGAAATTAGACATCAAAGTTCTGGAAAAATTAAGCTGGATAGAAACCGGTTATCTGGATGCTGCTTTTAATGAAATTAACAACAAATACGGTTCTATGGATCGATATATTCAAGAGGCTTTGGGAATTTCTGAAAATAAAAGACAGGAATATATTCTTAAGTTTACATATTGATAATTTAGCTTTATTTTCTTCAATAAAATCCATTAAAATTTATAATAATTTTAACGCTAAAAAACCAAACTTTTTTAGCAATTTTGCATTCTTAATTCACTTGTTTAGAAATGAAAATAAAGTACTCGGAACTTATTGATCAGACGTTGTATTTCCCTACCGAGGAATTCAATGTTTCTGAGAACAATTTGTTGTTTCACGACATTCCTTTAATGGATGTTGTTGAAAAATTTGGCACCCCGCTAAAAATTAGCTACCTGCCGAGAATTTCTCAAAATATCCAGAAGGCCAAAAGCTGGTTCAGGGAAGCCTTTGAGAAAACCGATTATAAAAAGAATTATAGATATTGCTATTGTACAAAATCCAGTCATTTTAAATTTGTATTGGAAGAGGCTTTAAGAAACGACATTTCCATAGAAACGTCTTCAGCCTATGACATGGATATCGTAAAATCTCTTTACAAAGAAGGAAAAGTAACGAAAGATATAGAAGTAATCTGCAACGGTTTCAAAACAGATGATTATCTGGCGAAAATTTCGGAGATGATTAACAGCGGTTTTGAAAATATTACCCCGATTCTGGATAATTACCGCGAGCTGGATAAACTTACAGAAAGCATCGATACTACTTTCGATATCGGAATCAGAATCGCTTCTGAGGAAGAACCGAAGTTCGAATTTTATACCTCAAGATTAGGAATCGGATACAAAGATATCATTCCTTATTACAGCCAGAAAATTGCAGAGCATCCGAATGCAAGACTGAAAATGCTTCATTTCTTCATCAATACCGGAATCAAAGACACAGCCTATTACTGGAACGAATTGTATAAATGTCTTCGTGTATACGCGCGTCTGAAAAAAATTGCTCCCGAAGTCAACTCTCTGAATATCGGAGGAGGTTTCCCGATCAAAACATCGTTGCAGTTCGATTACGATTATCAGTACATGGTAGAAGAAATCGTTTCTCAGATCAAAAAATTCTGTGAAGAGGAAGGAGTGGAAGAACCGAATATTTATACAGAATTCGGAAGTTTTACCGTTGGTGAAAGTGGAGCCAATATTTATAAAATCATTTCCCAGAAACGTCAGAACGACAGAGAAAAATGGAATATGATCGATTCTTCTTTCATGACGACGCTTCCCGATACATGGGCAATTTCCAGACACTTTATCATGCTTCCGCTGAACAGATGGGAAGATACGTATGAAAGAGTTTTCTTGGGTGGATTAACTTGTGATTCGGATGATTATTATAATTCCGAACAGCATACCAACGCGATTTACCTGCCTGTTTTCAGCGATACGAAACCTCTGTACATCGGATTTTTCCATACAGGAGCGTATCAGGAAACCATTGGAGGATATGGCGGAGTTCATCACTGCTTAATGCCACAGCCGAGACACGTTTTGATTCAGAAAGACGAAAACGGTGAGTTGCAGTATGAAATTTTCCGTGAGAAGCAGGAGCCGGAAGATGTACTGAAACTTTTGGGTTACAAATAAATATTTAAACAAAAACAGCACAAATTTTTGCACTAAAAACACAAGTAATAATTGTGAAGTTTGTGAAAACTATTCGTGCAATTAGTGTTTAATAAAAACAAAAGCTCTCAGATGTTGAGAGCTTTTTCTGTTTAAAAATATTTTGAAATCTTATCCAGTTCCAGTTCGGCATAATCCGAAACCACAATATTTGCCAAGGTATAATCCTGATTTTTAGAATGCGGACTTCTGTATGCGGCACAGAAAATATTTGCCCGATGCGATGCTAAAATCCCATTCGTGGAATCTTCAATCACCATACAGTTTTCTACAGGTTCATTTGCCATTTCTGCGGCAAGAAGAAAAACTTCAGGATGAGGTTTGGATTCCTTCAGGTCGGCTCCGCTTATTTTTCCGCCAAAATAGCGTTCAAGTTCAAATTTTTCAAAAACCATGTTGATGGTTGCCATCGTTGCGGAAGAAGCGAGAATCAATTTGATCCCGTTGTCGTAATAATGCTGGATCAGTTCTCTTACGCCTGAAATCAGATCAAATTCTTCATCATTATAAAAGTATTCCTTAAAATAATCTCTCTTGGTTTTTGCAATTTCTTCGTACGTCTGTTTTAGATTAAATTCCTGAATTAAAGTATCACAGACTCTTTTGGTAGAAGCTCCGGTAAAAGAAGCGTATAACTCTTCCGAAACGTCGATTCCAAGATCATTAAAAGTTTTAAAATAGGCTTTTCTGTGCAGAGGTTCCGTATCCACAATCACGCCATCCATATCGAACAGCACAGCTTTTAAAGGCATATCTGAATTTTTTTACTAAAATAATAAACGTTTCAGAATTGAAGCAAATATTTTTCGATTACTTTTTAAATTTAGCGATCCAGTCTGCCATTTCAGCCAGCACTTTCGGGGAAATCGTCTGCTCAATTTCCGAATATTCTGAAAATGCTCCGGTTGTAGCTTCCTGAAACAAATGATTCAATCCGGGAATTTCCTCCGTTCTGAAATTTTTGTTTCATCGGTTGGGTTTAATCTTTATTTCCTTTTTTAGCGTTTTCGCTTCTTGTTAATAATTGTAAATTTTCTAAAATTGTCAGTCCGCCATTGTGCATAGATTTGATATGGTCAACTTGAAAATCCAGTTTGCTTTTGCTTTTGTAACCACTTTCTGCACTAAAATAAAAACCGTCTTTATCTGTAAATTTCTTAAAGACTTCGTCACGCAACCATTTTTCATAAATCGGGTCCTGTTCTCTCAATTCGTGAAGTTTCAATTTTTCGTAACTTCTCAATTCTTTTTCTTCGGTAGGTTTAATACCTTTTCGTTGAAAAAGGTCAGGATGATTTATTCTCGATTTTGCTAAATTAATTTCTCTTAAAAATCCGCGTTTGTCGAAGTTGAAAAACGTTTGCCATTCCAATTCGTTGCTGTCCCAAATTGTGTTGATAAGTTCTGTTTGCGATTTTTCACCAAGGTCTTTGTCAATAATTTCCGAAGCAATTTTGTCAATATCATATTTTTCTCTGTCTTTGAGTTCAATGAAAACAGGAACTTCGTCTTGAATAGTGTAATACTGCAAAATATCTTTGATGTCCTGCAAATGATAAGCAGGATATTTTAAGGTTCCGTTGAAAAATTCTTCTTCAATTTGTTCTGCAAATTCTTCCAATTCGTCTTCGTCCAAAACATCTCTTTCAGTTAAATTATTGTGCTCGAAGAAACTTGGTAAAGCGTTTATGAAATCCGTGTACGATTGTAAGATATTATCATAAACCAAAACCTCACAATTTCTTTCTATCGGTTCTTCGTCATTGTATTGTTCTAAAAATCTAAACTGATAAATTCCCATTGGAAAACGCTCGATAAAGTTTAGTTTTTCGAGTTCTTCACGTTTTTCTGGGTCAATAATTTTGTTGGTTAAAATTGCAAATTCTTCAACTTTATTAATAGCAACCAATCGCAAAATTTGTTTTTTTGTTTCTCTGTCAACATCCTTGAAGTCAATATTATCTTCAATAAATAATTTTTCAGGATTAACCCAAGAAACTCGGTTTTGCCAATCGTCTATGAAACTTACGATATAAGCTTCCTTTGTTCCACCAGCTTTCAAACCACGCAAACCACGTCCAATCATTTGTGTCATCAAAATAGACGAAATTGTTGGTCTTGCCAAAAATATAGATTGGACATTAGGAACGTCAGTTCCTTCGGTCAAAATATTTACGTTGATTAAAACCTGAATTTCTTCGTTTCTGAATTTGGCTATTTTATTTTTGTTGTCTTTGCTCGAAATGATTACGCCGGTTGCTTGGTCTTTTACGGTGGAAATTACATAGTCAGATTTCACACCTGCATCTTTGAATAATGCATTTAAAGCAATTGCGTTATCTACGTTTAATGCAAAAACAATGGTCTGCTTGTATTTTTCTTTGTTGAGTAAATATTTGTTGACAATCGTTAAATTTCTCTCGTCATTTTCTGCAATTGTTTTGGCGATACCTGTTCCGATACTGTCAATGTCAAAATAATTCAGTTGTTCAATTTGTTCTTCGGATAAGTCTTTGATGAAATTAAGTCCGGTAGCAACTTCTTCAAAATGTGGTTCCGATAAAATACCTAAACGAATTAAAGTCCGTAAATCTATTTTATAAACGATGTCGTCTGGAAAAACTTTTTTCAATAAACCTTGTTCGCTTTCCGACGTTCTGAAAGGAGTTGCAGTTAATCCAAGCATTTGAAAATGCGAAACACTTTCTTGAATATTTTGAATTAATTTTCTATAGGTTTTTGCAGTTGAATGATGTGCTTCGTCAATAACCAAAAATATTTCTTCAGTGTTTTCTTTAATCCAATTTTTATATAAATGGTTGAAGCCTGCATTCAGACTGTCTTTGCTCGAAATAATTAAATCATCCGAAGTTCTGATGTTTATAGGTTTATCGTGAATGCCTGAAATGATACGATAATTGAAAGATGTTTTGTTCTCAAAAATATCGTTAAAAGCCAATTTGTCGGCAAATGTACTTTTTGCTTGTTCCAAAAGTTCATGTCTGTGAGCCAACCAAAGCACTTTTTTACCTTTATCTAAATAATTTTTTGCAATCCAATGTGCAGCGGTCAAAGTTTTTCCGCCACCGGTTGGCAAAACTAATAAACCTGCAAAAGGATTTTTATTGGTCTTAATTATTTTTTGATTCAGATTATAAAATGCTTTTTCTTGGTGTTCGTAAGGAACAATTCCACTTTCGGCATCTGCAATGTTTATTTTTCCTGCAAAATCATATCTTACACTTTTCTCTTTTTTCTCCATTGTACTTGTTGCTCCTGAAATTTCCGCCATTCTAAAAGTTACCGTTTCACCCTTTTTAAACCAAGATATTTTTTTGACTTCTTCTTTTCTGCACCAAAGTGTAATATTTTTTTTTTTTTGAATTGATAGTCAAATTTGGTTAGAATTTTGAAATTCCGTTTTTTGCCCATTCCAATCCTTTCTAAGAAAGTTTCATAATTTCTATAAGTCAGATTGAGTTTATTTTTCTCAATGTCAAAAATGATTTCCTTAACAATTCCACGGATTTCTTTTAATTTCATATTTTTTTTCTGTGTCTTTGTTTTAGCGAATTTTGGATGTGCTAAATTCAAGTATTAACACATTACGCCAATACAAATTATGATATCAAATATAAAAAAAACTTACCTGTTAATAATTGCGGTTTTCCGTAAATTGGAATTTGTTATTTCATAAAATTTAGAAGATAATTTTGTAATTTTTTATCATTCTTACTTTCTCAAAGCCGTGCTAAACCTTTTTACCGATCAGAATTCATTTTCTTATTCAGAGTGATGATAATTTTATTTTTCTTGTGACAAACAAGCACAGATTGTCCACAGTTGAAACCAGTTTCCTGAAGCCATTTTCCGCAAAGTCGGATTTCAGGAAATACAACATACCGATGATACGGTCTTAAAATGTACTTCTGATGCACTTTTAATTGTCTTATTCCCGATTTTTGAAATTTTTTTTCTTCCTTCATGATGTTTGTTTATTGTTGTAAAAGTATAATAAATTATATTTTAGTGAAAATAAATTATCGTAAAAATATAATTTATTGCTTTTTTATATTGATTTTCAAGTGTTTAAATTTTAACGATATTTGCAGGAGAAGTCAATAAATTGTCATCGTGTCGAAAGTGAACTTAAATAGAATAAAATCTGTTCTGGTTGAAAAAAACAAAACCAGTAAAGAGTTAGCCCGTCATTTGGGGAAAACCGAGTCAACAGTTTCTCGCTGGTGTACGAATGAAGTTCAGCCTTCTGTTGAAACGCTTTATGAAATCTCGAAATTTTTGAAAGTGGATATTCGGGAACTACTTGTGTCGACATTATAATCTGCGAATTATATTTATCATACTTTAAAATTTATCAGATTACTTCATGAAGTTGTTCCTTTCATCATCCGCCAACTTCTCCAAACTTCTTTGTATCTTTGCCGAAATCATTTAATTTTTACATAAAACATGAAAACATACGCAGGAATTCCTGAGGAAAATGCATCGTTAGAAAACTCGAAAGTAATGTTGGTGACTGTTCCTTACGACGGAACTTCAACGTGGGGAAAAGGAGCCGATAAAGGTCCTGAATTATTCCTTGATGCTTCCGAAAACATGGAACTGTATGACATCGAAACCCAGACAGAACCATATTTAGAAGGAGTATATTTAGCAGGAGAAGTTTCTGAAAATTCTTCACCGGAAGCCATGACAGAAGCCGTTTACCAGAAAACAAAAGAGCTTTTGAATAATGACGGAAAACTATTCACGCTTTTCGGGGGAGAACACTCAGTTTCTATCGGTTCTATTCGCGCGGTAGGAGAGAAGTTTGGGAATTTAACCGTTCTTCAGTTGGACGCTCACACAGATCTTCGTCCGGAATTCCACGGTTCTACTTCCAACCACGCCTGTGCGGTTTTTGAAGCCAATCAGAAACATAATCTGGTACAGGTGGGAATCCGTTCTATGGATGTGGAAGAGGTTGAGTATTTACCGGAAGGAAGAGTATTTTTCGCACACGAAATTGCCAACAACGAAAACTGGGTAAACGACGTTTTGGAAAAAGTTTCAGGAAATGTGTACATCACGATCGATCTTGATGCTTTCGATCCATCGCTTTGTCCGTCAACAGGAACTCCGGAACCGGGAGGCTTACAGTGGTATCCGACTTTGGAATTATTAAGAAAAGTATTCGAAAAATGTAACGTTGTCGCTTTTGATATTGTAGAATTAATGGATTCTCCGATGGCAAAACCAAGCGCGTTCTTAGCAGCGAAGTTATATTACAAAATGCTTGCTTACTATCATATCTATAACAACAACTAAATTCCGCAGGAAACGGATTTTTTCTGCCGTAGATTCTTTGGAAATTTGTGAGGTAAATTCAATGTTATGTCTACACAGAATCAGATAGATTACGAAAGAATTGCCAAAGCGATAGACTATATCCGGAGCAATTTTAAGCTTCAGCCAAGTCTGGAGGAAGTGGCGGAGAAAATTCATTTGAGCCCGGCTCATTTTCAGAAGATGTTTTCTGACTGGGCGGGAACAAGTCCGAAGAAATTTTTGCAGTTCATCAGTCTGGAACATGCCAAAAGTTTGCTGAAGGAAGAAAAAGCGAGTTTATTTGATACGGCTTACGAGACAGGATTATCGAGTACAAGCAGACTGCACGATCTGTTTGTGAAAATAGAAGGAATGTCTCCGGCAGAATATAAAAACGGAGGAAAAAGCCTCAACATCAATTACAGTTTTTCCGAAAGTCCTTTTGGAAAAGTAATTGCAGCTTCCACAGAGAAAGGAATCTGCTACATGGCTTTTGAAACCGATCAACATAAAGCATTGGGAGATTTACAGGCTAAATTTCCCAATGCTTCTTTTTTTGAAAGAAAAGATGATTTCCAGAGCAATGCGTTATCTATTTTCAGTAAAGACTGGACGGAACTTAACACTATAAAACTCCATCTGAAAGGAACAGATTTTCAGTTGAAGGTCTGGGAAAGTCTGCTCACCATTCCGATGGGGAAACTATCAACCTATGGAAATCTGGCGGATAAAATTGGAAATCCAAATGCTTCAAGAGCCGTCGGAACCGCGATTGGCAGCAATCCTGTTGCATTTTTGATTCCGTGTCACAGAGTAATTCAGTCAACCGGAAAAATCGGCGGTTATATGTGGGGAAGCGAAAGAAAACAACTGATTATCGGCTGGGAAAGTTCAAAAATGTACTCTTGATTTCAAACACAAATTGCACTAATTTTTTACGAATAGTTAATAATTTTGATTGAAATTTTAAAAAAAACTATTCCATCAATAGAAACGGGCTTTAGCCCGTTTAAAATAATCAATTGACCAAATTGGCTTTAGCCTAAAACTTATTTTAATAAAAAAATCAACGAAATATTGTCATTCTGTAGGAATCTAGGATCATTTATTAGAGGTTAAAATTTAAAAATACTTAGCTTAGATTCCTACGGAATGACAAAGAACTTGAAACATTAATCACAAAACATTAAACTTTATGATGAGTTTATTCGAAGACGTATCAGATTATCCCTTAAATATCCTTCCCAAAGACGGAACCGTTCATTACTACGGAAAAGTGTTCTCCAAAGAAAAAGCTGATTTTTATTTCGATTATCTGTTTAATGAAATTCCGTGGGAAAATGATGAGGCAATTATTTTCGGAAAACTGATTGTAACCAAAAGAAAAGTTGCCTGGTTTGGTGAAAAACCATTTGAATACACCTATTCAAAACGGACAAAATATGCAAAATTCTGGACTCCCGAATTATTGGAGTTAAAGAAAAAATGTGAAGAAATTACAGGCGAAACCTACAATTCCTGCCTTCTGAATTTATACCACGACGGAAGCGAAGGAATGGCGTATCACAGTGATGCCGAAAAAGATTTAAAAAAACACGGAGCCATTGCATCCCTGACTTTCGGAGCGGAAAGAAAGTTCTTATTTAAACATAAAACAACAAAAGATAAAGCCGAAATATTTCTGGAAAACGGAAGTCTGTTGGTGATGAAAGGAACAACGCAGGACAATTGGCTGCACCGGCTTCCTCCAACCACAAAAGTAAAAACACCGCGAGTAAATCTTACGTTCCGTACCATTGTAGAATGATTTTTTGCATTTATTTATGGTATTTTTGTCATGCTGAAAGCATCTAAACAAAGTTTTCAATGTACTGTTGAGATCCTTTCACGATGACAAGCTGTATGATTATCATCTCCCGCAGATTAAGCAAATTTAGCAGATGATTAAGTGGAAAAAAATCCGCACAATCTGCACAATCCGCGAGAAAATAAAATAACTTTTAGAACAATTGAATGGTGACTTATTTACAGCATGTTTGTCATGCTGAAAGCATCTAAACAAAGTTTTCAATGTATCGTTGAGATCCTTTCAGGATGACAAATTGGATGGATAATTATCTCCCGCAGATTTTTCAGATCGGGCAGATAATTAAGCTGGAAAATATCCGCACAATCTGCTAAATCCGCGAGAAACCAAAAAATAAAAACTATTCAAACTTAACTTTCAGAACAATTGAATGGTGATTTACAGTACGTTTGTCATGCTGAAAGCATCTAAACAAAGTTTTCAATGTATCGTTGAGATCCTTTCAAAATGACGAATTGGATGGTTAATTATCTCCCGCAGATTAAGCAAATTTAGCAGATGATTGAGTGGAAAAATCCGCACAATCTGCTAAATCCGCGAGAAACAAAAAATAAAATAACTTTCAGAACAATTGAATGATGATTTATTCACGTTATGTCTGTCATGCTGAAAGCATCTAAACAAAGTTTTTAATATATCGTTGAGATCCTTTCAAAATGACAAATTGGATGGTTAATTATCTCCCGCAAATTTAGCAGATGATTAAGGGGAAAAAATCCGCACAATCTGTACAATCTGCGAGAACCAAAAAATAAAAAAAAGCTGTTCCAACCGAACAGCTTTTAAGTTATTTCAAAACTTCAACTTCAATCGCACTGTCATCAAAAACTTTGATAAACGCTTTCGTGTAGTCTTCCTTCGTTGCAAAATTCGGGTTTTCCATAAACTTCTGCGGGTTGATCGCAAAAAGCGGGAACCACGTTGAAGAAATCTGAATCTGGATTTTATGTCCCTTTTTAAAAGTATGCACCACATCCTGCAATCTGAAATTTACCGCTGTTTTCTGGTTCGGAACCAATGCTTCCGCTTTTTCTCTCGAATTTCTGAATCTTGCAGGCATAATTTCACTTCTTACCATCTGATGATAATTTCCATAAATCACCCCGTCTTTTTTTTCAGCAGGTTTAAAATCTTCAGGATAAACATCAATTAATTTTACCGCAAAATCTGCATCCGTAGAAGTGGAAGCAATGTTTAATTTAGCCATAATTTCTCCTGCAAACGTAATGTCATCCGTTAAAACATCCGTTGTAAACGTTAAAACATCGGGTCTTCCTTCTGCAAATCTCTGGTCTTCCGACATATAATTTCTTGGCGTAAAACCGTTGAAATCTCTTAAATTATCAGAGCTTAAAACCGGATTATTAGGATCACTGTAATATTCTGAAGAACCTTGTCCTGCTGTGTTTTTCAAAGTTCCTTTCGATAAATAGAAATTCACTTTCTGTGCTTCTTTTGGCGGATAGGTTGCAAATTCTCTCCATTGTTTTGCACCGGTGTCGTACATTAATGCTTCCGGTAAACCTGCATCCTGTTTTGTATTTCCTTTCAGATAATGATTGAAAAATTTTGTTTCCACATTCTTCTGGTAATACGTTGCAATGCTGTCTCCGAAATAAATCTGGTTGTGGAAATGTTTTCCCTGTTCATACGCCCAGGCTCCGTGAGAGAAAGGTCCCATTACAATCGTATTTTTCGCTTTCGGACTTGTTTTTTCAATGGTTTTATAAATATTTAAAGGTCCTGAAAGATCTTCCGCATCAAACCATCCTCCAACAGTCATTACCGCATGATTTACGTTTTTCAGATGAGGCAGAAGACTTCTTTTCTGCCAGAATTCATCGTAATTCGTATGATTCATTATTTCCGTCATGAAGAAATTATCTTTGTAGTATTTTTCATAACCGTCTTTTAAGGTTCCCATGTCTCTGTAAAATTTCAGACCGTCTTCAGAAGTGGCTTTAATCATAGAATCAGAATACCACGCTTTATTTTCCGGCTTTGTTTTCTGAACGCCGAAAACAGGGAAGGTTCTGAAATAGCCCATCATAAATCTTCCGTTGTGAAGAAAATCGTCATTCCAGAAATCTGAAATCGGCGCCTGTGGAGAAGAAGCTACCAAAGCAGGATGTTGTGCCAGAATTCCGACTGCGGTATAAAATCCGGGATAAGAAGTTCCGTATTGTCCTACTTTTCCGTTGTTGTCTTTGATGTTTTTCAATAACCACTCAATTGTGTCGTACGTATCTGTACTTTCATCAACATCTTTCTTTGTTTTTCTTTCAACCTGCGGCGTCATATTGGTGAACGTTCCTTCACTCATGTATCTTCCGCGAACGTCCTGAAACACAAAAATATATTTGTCTTTCATCAGATATTGGTTCGGTCCCAGTTTGGTTTTATATTCGTTTTCACCATAAGGAGCAACGCTGTAGCAGGTTCTCTGCATCAGAAACGGATATTTGTTTTTGTTGGAAATATCCTTTGGAATGTACACTGAGGTAAACAGTTTTACGCCGTCGCGCATCGGGATATACATTTCCTTTTTAATAAAATTGTCCTTTACAAAAGTATCGGGTTGCTGTTTAGTCTGAGAATTTCCAAAAACAAACAGAAAAACAAACAAAATCGAAAAGTGAATCTTCATTGTTTAAAATTTGCAGCTAATTTAATCATAAAATGGTTTTTGGCACAAAGTTTTAACAACAGGTTGTCATTCTGACGAAGGAAGAATCTAAATTAAATATTATTTTATGGATCTTTTATTTTAAACTTTTTACCACAAAAGATGCAAAAGATTTAAACACTTTAGTTTTTTAAGTTTAATACTTAAATGGAAAAAAGATCACATAAGTTAAAAAAAATCAAAGATTTTAACAAAAGAAATTCAAATAAAACTATTTCTTCTTCCCTCCAAATTTATTCAGTTTCATTACCAGAGAAAACATCACATATCTTTTCAATATCAAATCTTCTCTGTCTTCAACGCCGGAAGCGGAAATTGTTCTGGTGACACTTTGGTTTTGGTTGAGAACATCATACACTTTTACACGCGCAGTAAGCTGTTTTTTGAAAAAAGTATAACTTACACTAGAATTTAAAAAGTAAAAATCCCTCTTGAAACCCGGTGCGATATTCGAACTCGTATTATATTCAAAATCATTTTCGAAAACAAGATTAGTCTGGAAGAAATAATTGGTAAGTTCCAGCCTGAAATTCTGAGACGTATTTTTGATACTTTCAATGCTGTAATTTTTATATTCAGAAAAATTATAATTGATGCTGTAAGATGGTTTGATGGTAATTTTATCCTTCTTTTCGTACGTAACATTGATTCCCGGACTGAAATTGTAAGAATTACCTGTGAATTGCTGTCCGTTGATAAAACCTCTGTTAAAACTGTAACTAAATCCTGATCTTGGTCTTACATTCAGTTTATGGTCGTTCCATTTATACGTTTTTCCTAAACCTGCGATGAAATTGACGTTTTTATTTCCGCTGATATTGGCGTAAGTCACAAACTGCTTTCCGGAATCATCGTAATACGAATAATTGGTTGTGTTATTGTTGTTGTACACAAAACTAAAATTAAAATAATAGTTTAAATTTTTCTGAATATTATAACTGTTGAAATAAACATTCGTGGTGTTCGTCCATGAATTTTTCAGATCCGGATTTCCTTTGTACGTTACCAGAGGATTGGATTCATCCACATACGGAATCAGGTTGGCGGAAGAGGGAAGACTGAAATAGGATGAATTATTGATGCTTACATTAGAAGTCTGACTGAAATTGTAAAGCAGTCCGAAATTATATCTCGGAAGCGCAAAATTTCTCTGCAGCTCATAATTTTGTCCGTTGAAAGTGGAATGATAATTCAGATCTGTAAGATTCAAACTTAAAGATGTCCATATTTTCAGCATTTTTTTATCTAGATTAAAACTGATCTCAGGCGAAAGCTGATTGTTTTTTTCATCCGAACGGTTGGATAAAGCAAGATTATACACCGTATATTTTCCTGTTGTGGCATCAAAATCATTTACGGTTCTTTCATTCACCGCATTTCTCGAATTATAATCCAGACTGATCGTCACACTTGCAGAATCCGAAACAGGTTCCGTATATTTTGCATTAAATGAATAATTGTTATTCTGATTTTTACTTTGGCTTAATTGATTTCTTACATCTCTTTTGGCAGCATTTTCCACTCCGTTTTCAAAAAATAAAGTACCGGAATTGATGAGGTTATTATTTCTATTTTGCTGAATCGAAGTATTTACACTGGCATAAAAACTTCTGTTTTTCTTTCTGAATTTTCTTGCGTAATGAAGATTGGGCGAAAAACTGTTGTTTTCGGAATCCGTTACAGTAGAAGACTGACTTTTGTTTAAAAGTTCATCATTCTTAAAAGTCGCTGAATTTCCCGTTCTGAAATTATTTGATTTTGTAAAAGAAAACGACGGCGAAAAAGAGATGGTACTGATTGTGTCCGGCTTTATTCTGAGTGTAGAATTCAGCGTGTATTGCTCTCTTTCGTTTTCGGCGCGGTTTTCGGAGTCCGTTTTTAAATTAGAATCCGGAAGAAAAGTGGTTTTGGAAACTTTTGAAGCCGTTTCAAGATTGGTTGTATTGCGTTTGATTCCCAGTTCCTCGATTTCAACTTCTTTGCCCAGTTTATCACTGTAATTCACTCCGATCATCGAAGATTTCTGAATTCCCAGCTTTGAGTTTTTGCCATTGTCATCATCCATAGAAACACCCTGCGAATTGATATTATTGGCATAACCGAGCAAACTTATTTTGGTCTTATCTTTAAAATAATTAATCAGTCCTTTTTCGTCATACCGTTTATCCGAACCGTAACCCGTAGAAATTCTCGAAACCCATCCTTTATTTTTCTTCTCATCAATATTAAAATTAATGGTTTTGTTCTGCGATTTAGGCGTTTTTCCCGTAAGTTCCTCTTCTTTGGTTTTGGTGGTGGTAAACTGGATGTTTTTAATGATATCGGTAGGAAGATTTTTTAACGCAATTTTTCCGTCTTTATCGAAAAAAGGCTTTCCGTTCACCATGATCTGGTCGACTTCTTTTCCGTTGACGGTAATTTTTCCGTCGTTGTCGATCTCCACACCGTCAATATTTTTTAATAACTCTTCGATATTGCTGTTGGGACGTACTTTGATGGCATTTGCTTTATATTCAATTGTGTCTTTTTTTATTTTTATCGGCGAAACCGTAATTTTTACCTCTTCAATATCCGAAATCTGATTTTTTTCTAACTGAATGTCTCCCAGATCAATAGATTTTTCAATGGTATCGAATTTTGTGGAATAAGAAATTAATTTTTCAGCATCAATCTGTAGAATTGTAGGCTCATCAAGTTCTTTGGTTTTTATTGAAAACTGACCTTCCCTGTTAGACGTTGTATAATCGACTAACGAAGAATCTTTCTGTTTTAAAAGATAAATGGTTGCATTTTCCACAGGTTTTTTTTTAAAATCTGTAATTTTTCCTTTAATGACGCGTTTTTGTCCGTTCAGCATAAAAAAGCTCAACAAAAAGAACAGTAACCATAAGATTTTCTTCATTGAATGTTTTTAAACGCGCTAAAATATAAAAAAAACATCCCCGAAAAGGGATGTTCCTATTTTAAATAATGTTAAATCTTTAAAATTAAGCTCTCAAATATCTTGAGTAAGCATAACCTTCCTGTCCGTCTTCAGTTTTTACTTTCCACCAGTCGTCTGATGTCTGCTCAACCAAAGTTACGGAAGAACCTTTTGCCGCTTTACCTACAACAGCAGCATCCGTAGAAGGCTCCTGTCTGATATTAAGGTTAGATTCCTCAGTCGCAACCGTAAGAGCCGCACCTGCCGCCAAACCTGAAACCTGTACATCGATATTGATGTCTGAAGCAGAATACGTAGAATCAATTGCTCCTAAAGCATTCCAAACCGCATCTTTCGCTGCTGTGTTGGAAGCACTTCCTGAAACGTAAAGAATTCCGTCCTGTTCCTGAACCTGAAGATTAGAAATCCCTGCAGACTGAGCTGCAGAAACTACACTTGAATATTTAGCTTGTAATGTGCTCATCTCCGGATTATTTTACAGTATACTTATAATTTACTTTACCCACTTTCAAAGCATCAACAGATTCTTTTACTTTTCTTGCATCAGCAGAAGATACGCTTCCTGTAAGAGTAAGTTCTCCGTTTACGACTTCAACTTTTACTCCCGGGATATCTTTTACAGCATCCTGTACTTTTTGCTGAACCATCGGATCTACTGCGCTTTTAGTTTCCACCGGAGCTACAGCAGTTACAGCAGGAGCTACAGTCGCCATATCCATTACTTCTTTAACACCGGTAATGGCTTTCAGTTGCTTAATCATTGCATCTTTTGCCTCCTGAGTTTCGAAAGTTCCGCTCAGGTGTGCAACGCCGTCCTTCACTTCTACAGAAGCACCTGGATTTGCTGTTACTACCGTAGTAGCCTGCGTTTGAAGATCGGCATCAGAAACTTTCTTTTTACAAGAAACAGCTCCGAAAGATACAGCTATAGCTAATGCAGCCATTGCGATCGTTTTTTTCATAGTTGTATATTTTTTAATGTTGTTAATACAAGTAAATGTAATAATAAAATTTGTACCAAAAGGATAAAATTCAAATAAATTTTTGTAAATTTTTATACAATATTTTATTAATCAGATAATTAATTTTAAATCACGTTTAATTTAACATAATATTATCTCTTGGGAAAATGAAATCTTTCCGCCAATTGTAAAAATATTATATTTGCGAATCTTGAAACATATATATGAAAGGACAGAATAAACTTTTTATAGCAATTATTATCGCACTGGTTATTGGTGTGGGAATCGGCGGAGTTGTGCATACACAGGCTCCGGAAAGTGCAGAATCTTTTTCTAAAAATATAAAACTGCTGGGAACAGTTTTCATCCGTCTTGTTCAGATGATTATTGCTCCGTTGGTTTTCACAACTCTGGTGGTGGGAATTGCCAAAATGAGCGATATTAAAATGATCGGAAGAGTAGGAACTAAAGCCATGTTGTGGTTTATTTCTGCGTCATTAATTTCATTATTCATCGGGTTGATTCTGGTCAACTGGCTTGAACCGGGACACGTTACCAAGCTTCCGATTCAGGATGCAGCTTCCGCAGAAGAATTATTGAAAACAAGCAAAGGTTTTTCCATGGAAGATTTTGTAAAACATATTATTCCTAAAAGTATTTTCGAAGCGTTTGCGACCAATGAAGTATTGCAGATCGTGGTATTTTCCATCATGTTCGGAATTGCCCTTGCGAATTTAGGCGAAGAATATTCTCAGCCTGTCATTAAATTATTTGACATTATAGCACACGGAATCCTGAAAATGGTAGGGTACATCATGTGGTTTGCGCCGCTTGGAGTTTTGGGAGCCATTGCAGCGGTGGTTGCCACCAACGGGTTTGAGATTTTTAAAGTCTATGCTATTTATTTAAGAGATTTTTTCTTTGCGTTAGGAATACTCTGGCTCGTACTTTTACTGGTTGGATATTTAATTTTAGGAAACCGTCTTTTTGAATTGTTAAGAAGAATAAAAGAACCTTTGCTGATTGCTTTTTCCACGACGAGTTCAGAAGCCGTTTTCCCGAAACTGGTTGAAGAACTGGAAAGATTTGGCTGTAACAACAGAGTGGTATCGTTTATTTTACCATTAGGATATTCTTTCAATCTGGACGGAAGCATGATGTACATGACGTTTGCTTCTATTTTTATTGCTCAGATTTATGGAATTGAAATGACGGTAGGACAGCAGATTACGATGCTTCTGGTATTGATGTTAACTTCAAAAGGAATTGCGGGAGTTCCGAGAGCTTCTTTGGTAATTATTGTGGCAACCTGTTCCATGTTCGGCATTCCGCCGGAAGGAATTGCTTTAATTCTGCCAATCGACCATTTCTGCGATATGGGAAGAAGTATGACCAATGTTCTCGGAAATGCTTTGGCAACCTCAGCGGTTTCTAAGTGGGAAGGACAGTTGGAAAATCATGGCGGGAATTTGTAATTAATGGTTGAAAAGTCAATTTCACTTCGTTTGTGAAATGTGAATTATTAATGAAAAGATTCACGAGCAAAACGAATTCATCATTGACGATTCATATTTTATAAAAAATCAAGCTTAGGCTGTGAGTGGTCAATAGTGAATTTTTAATTTTCATTATTGACCATTTATTTTTTAGGAAATTGAGATATTTGTAAGCAGAAAAGGATTCGTTATCTTGCTATCATTTGCTGAGTGAAACGCCTTAGCGAACGAAAAATATTTTCAATCCTTTTAAATAAAATCTTTGCGATCTTTGTTTTAAGAAATAGATTCTTCACTCCGCTGCACTTCGATCAGAGTGACAGATTCTATTTAATGAAATTTAAGTAAAATGAGTATACTGCATTATAGAAATTTAATTAAAGAAGAAGTGATCATTTATTTTGCTATCATTTGCTGAGTGAAACGCCTTAGCGAACGAAGAATGTTTTCAATTAATTTAAATACAATCTTTGCGATCTTTGTTTTAAGAAATAGATTCTTCACTCCGCTGCGCTTCGATCAGAGTGACAGATTCTATTTAATGAAATTTAAGTAAAATGAGTATACTGCATTATAGAAATTTAATTAAAGAAGAAGTGATCATTTATTTTGCTATCATTTGCTGAGTGAAACGCCTTAGCGAACGAAGAATATTTTCAATTAATTTAAATACAATCTTTGCGATCTTTGTTTTAAGAAATAGATTCTTGACTCCGCTATGCTTCGATCAGAATGACAGATCCTATTTAATGAAATTTAACTAAAATGAAATTACAAGGTCATAAAAACTTAATTACAGAAAACGGTTTTACCGTTATCAACAATATTTTTTCCGATGAAGAAATTGAAAAGATCATTGAGGTTATTCAAAATATAGATACTTCTAAAGAAGCTTTCAGAAAGTCGGAAAATCTATTTGCCATCCGACAGTTTTTAAAGGAAATTCCAGAAGTAAAAGATTTGATCTTTAATGAAAATTTAAAAACAATCATTAAAAAAAATTTCGGCGAAAAATACTTTGTGGTGAAGAGTATTTATTTCGATAAGCCTGAAAAATCAAACTGGTATGTTGCGTATCATCAGGATTTAACGATTTCAGTGGATAAAAAGCTGGAATTGGAAAATTTCGGACCATGGACAACGAAACAAAATCAGTTTGCCGTTCAGCCGCCTTTGAATATTTTGGAAAATATTTTCACCATAAGAATTCATCTGGATGATACGGATGAAAACAATGGAGCCCTGAAAGTGATTCCGAAATCTCATGCCAAACGAATTTACAGACCGGAAACCATCGACTGGAACCTAGAAACTGAAACTATCTGCAATGTAGAAAAAGGCGGAGTTATGATCATGAAACCTTTACTTCTTCACGGTTCCAACCGGACTACGAACGGCAAAAAAAGAAGAGTGATCCACATTGAATTTTCTGATATGGAATTGCCCGCAGAACTGAACTGGTCGGAAAGAATGAATTAATTTTTAACTACAAAGTTTTTATTCAGAACGAAACGGAAAATCTTTTTTCTCCCGCAGATTACACAGATTTTGCAGATGTTTGTATTAAAAAGATCAGCAAGATTAAAAAAACAAAACCTCTTTCAAGCCGAAAGAGGTTTATTATTTAGAGTAAATTTTAAAAATTATTTCACAGAAATCTCATCTACAAAAATATAAGCATCGCCGCCGGCTCCCTGATGCCACTCCGGAAGTTTCCCGAAATGATAGGCTTTTACCTTTACATATCGTGCCTGTGTAGGAAGAACTTCTGTCGAAAAATCTTTTACCTGAACCGTTTCATCTTTCGGATCTAAAATATTTTCAACCGTTTTTAGTAAAATAAAATCTTTTCCGTTGTTGGAAACGTAATATTCTACTTTTTTAGGCATTAAAATCCATGCGCGGCTGTCCTGAAGATAGGTTGATGATAACTGGGTGAACTGTTGAGGCGATTTCATATCGATAACTGCTTCAAAAGTCTGTCCCTGATAACCCAGCCATTCTCCCTTTCTCCAGTTGGCGTCACCGTTGATTCCGTCGATTAATGATAATTTTCCGCTTGCTGTGTATTGTGGAGTAGGAGTAGAATTTACGGTAATATCCCAGTTATTCGGTCTTCTGTTGAAATTGGCTCTTACAATTGAACTTTTTTCACCATTTCTTTCTGCATATGCTGCAACCTGAGTGGTTTTAGTAATAGTAAAAGGACCTTTATAAGCGGTAAACATTTTTCTTACGTTTGCATCACCCTCATCCAGTGTCATATAATAAATTTTATCATCCGGGTTTAGCGCTGTGATCTCAACCTTTGTATTCAGGTCGAAAATTCTTGAGGCAGAAATAACCGGAGAAGCCGTTAATTCATCATATTTAAAATCTTTAAATGATTTTGCATTTTCAAAACCAAGTTTTTTAAGCTCTTCTCTGTTTGTATTGGGAGTAATAATTCTCGTTGTTCCATCCTCCAGATGAATTTTAACCTCATCAAAATATGGCTTCGTTGTCTGCCATTCCGGTAATCCGGGAGTTACAGAGTAAATTCCCATCGCGCTCAGAATATACCAAGCGCTCATCTGTCCGCAGTCTTCATTTCCAATCAGTCCGTCCGGTGTGTTTTTGTAATAATTATCAAGGATGAATTTAATTTTTGCATCTGTTTTCTCAGGCTTTCCTACATAATTATAAAGATAAGCGATGTGGTGGCTAGGTTCATTTCCCTGTGCATATTGTCCGATTAATCCGGTAATATCCACCTGTTCTCTTCCTGTGGTTTTGTCCGGTGCAGAGAAAATACCATCAATAAACTGTTCAAATTTCTCTTTTCCGCCATGCGCCGCGATCAGTCCCGGAATATCCTGCTGAACAGAGTAGGAGTAATGCCACGAATTCCCTTCCGTGTAATTATTGTTAACCTCTCTTGGCTCAAACGGTTCGTACCAGTTTCCGTTTTTTCTCGGCTGCATAAATCCGTTCTTTGGATTGTACAGATTTTTCCAGTTTTGGGAACGTTTCATGAAATACTGATAGTCTTCTTTTTTGCCTAAAATTTTAGCCATTTGGGCAATACACCAGTCGTCGTAAGCATATTCTACGGTTTTGGAAACACTTTCATGCTCATCATCAATACTGATGAAATTATTCTGTTTGTAGGCATTTAACCCAAAAATATCAAGCATAGCAGAGTTTTTAGAAGCCTGAAATGCTTTTTCATAATCAAAACCTGTAATTCCTTTTGCCATCGCATCGGCAATAACGGAAACTGCGTGGTAACCGATCATGCATTCCGTTTCGTTGGAAGCCAGTTCCCAAACCGGAAGTTTTCCGCCCTGTTCGTATTGTTTAATGAAAGTGTTGATGAAATCTGCCGTTCTTTTTCTGTCGATTAAAGTCATCAAAGGATGCGCTCCGCGAAAAGTATCCCAAAGCGAGAACACCGAATAATAATCGAATCCGTTTGCCATGTAGAATTTGTTATCGCGCCCTCTGTATTTTCCGTCAACATCCATATTGATGTTCGGTTGTGTGAACACGTGATACATTGCAGTGTAGAAAATGGCAAGTTTATTTTTGTCGGAAGATTTAACCTCGATTTTAGATAATTCTTTGTTCCAGTCTGCAACAGCCTGTTTCTCAATAGCTGTAAAGTCATTAGATTTTCCTTCAGCCAACATATTTTTTGCTGCTCCTTCGTATCCTGTAGGAGAAATTGAAACTTTTACAAGAATTTTTTCGCCTTTCTTAACTTGCGTTGAAAAAGCTAAAGCTAATTTTTTACCATAAAATGAAACTTTCTTTTTGCCTTCACTAATCCCTTCGGTTTTTTCACCGGTTAAAAATTCTTTTGAAATTTTCAGTGGTTTAGAAAATTCAATTCTTGCATAAATGTACTGATTGGTTGCCCACGCTTCACTTCTGCGGAAAACTTCAATCGTTTTCTCATCAATGATTTTTACTTCCCCATCCAGCAGTTTATCTCTGTGATTCAGATCTAAAATGATATTTGCATCTCCTGCATTGTTGAAGGTGTATTCGTGGTAGCCGACTCTTTTAGTTGTCGTTAAACGGACATCAATGTTATGTTTGTCTAATTTAACAGAATAGAATCCTGCTGTGGCTTTTTCGTTTTTATGAGAAAATTCGGATGAATATTCTTTCGGCGTTAAACCCGGTTTTCCCATAGTAGGCATTAGCATAATATCACCATAATCCGAAACCCCGGTTCCGTTGAGGTGCGTGTGAGAAAATCCGTAGATCACAGAGTCGGAATAATGATAGCCGCTGCAGCCGTCCCAGCTTCCGTCGATTCTTGTATCGGGAGAAAGCTGAACCATTCCGAATGGAACAATAGCTCCCGGAAAAGTGTGGCCATGACCGCCGGTTCCTATAAACGGATTCACATACTGCGAATAATTCTGGGCTTTGATACAAAGGGAAGTAAGAAAAAAAAGGAAGATGAATTTTTTAGAGTTCATTGGTTTGGTGATGTAATTTTTACTTGATATAGATTTCAACAAATCTAACAAAATTTCATTAATAATGAGGATAAACGGATTTAGCAGAATGTGTTGAACCTTACAACACTATTTTATACTGAATTAATCAGAAATAATTCATTTTTTATAGATGCTTTTAAGTTTTTACCAAATCTCGCTTTTGCAAAAGAAAATATCTATCAGTCTCTTTACTTATTCTAAATAGCTTAATTTTTCGTAAATTTGTAAACAATTTATTTAGTTTATGTTGACGAAAGAAAAGGTTCAGGATTTCCTTAAAGAGATAGAAGTTGACGATTTGGTGAATAACCTACAAATCATGGGCAACGATGTATATATTGATATGACGGCACACTCACCTGCAATGCACGAAAAAAAGAAGCTTGAAGCAGCAATGAAGCAGGCTTTTGCAAGTGAATTTGGTGAAGAGATCAATCTGAAACTAAAGATCGTTTCTCCGGAACCTAGCGAAATTCAGCAGAGCCAGATCAAAGGAAAACAAATTCCGGGAATTCAGAATATTATTGCCATTGCTTCCGGAAAAGGAGGAGTTGGTAAATCTACTGTTGCAGCGAATATGGCGGTAACATTAGCAAAAATGGGCTTTAAAGTAGGATTGTTAGACGCAGATATTTATGGTCCTTCAGTTCCTACGATGTTCGATACAGAAGGCGAAAAACCAATTTCTGTAGAAATTGGCGGAAAGAATCTGATGAAGCCTATTGAAAATTATGGCGTTAAAATGCTTTCGATAGGATATTTTTCAGGAGCCAACCAGGCAGTTGTCTGGAGAGGTCCGATGGCTTCAAAGGCATTGAACCAAATGATCCGCGATGCAGCTTGGGGAGAACTGGATTTCTTACTTATTGATCTTCCTCCTGGAACAGGAGATATTCATTTATCTATTATTCAGGAAGTTCCTGTAACGGGAGCCGTAATCGTAAGTACTCCTCAACACGTTGCTTTGGCAGACGTAAGAAAGGGGATTGCGATGTTCCAGATGGAAAGCATCAATATTCCGGTTCTTGGATTAATCGAAAACATGGCGTATTTTACACCGGAAGAATTACCAGACAATAAATATTATATCTTTGGACAGCAGGGTGCACAGTATTTGGCAGATGATCTTGGAATTCCCGTATTGGGAGAAATTCCTTTAATTCAAAGCATCAGAGAAGCTGGAGATGTAGGAAGACCGGCTGCTTTACAGGAAGGATCTAAAATTGCCGAAATCTACACAGCAACTGCCCGAAAAATGGTAGAAAGCCTTATAGAAAGAAACAAAAACCTTCCGCCTACCGAAGCTGTTAAGATTACAACAATGGCAGGTTGCTCACCAAAAGCAAAATAATGATTTTTCAAATCTGAAAAACAGAACTGAACTGAAAAAAATATGGAAACAAATATAACACACGAAGATACCGTAACAAGAGTTTTGGAAGCTCTGGAAAGCATCCGTCCGTTCCTGAACAAAGATGGCGGTGATATCGAGCTTATCGATGTGAAGGACAATCTGGTTTATGTAAAGCTCTTAGGCAACTGCTCCGGATGTTCATTAAACTTTTCAACCTTAAAATTAGGTGTTGAAAACACGATTAAGCAGTACGCTCCGGAAATAGAGAAAGTACTGAATGTAGAATAGAATAGCAGAATATATACTTCATAAGACAGATCTTTTTAAGGTCTGTCTTTTTATTTGCATAAAATTCATCATTATTCAATAATTATAAAAAAAAATTTCGTGAAGTTCGAATTGTTAGAAAAAACATAAATCCTGACACGAAAATATCCCAAAAGAAGGAAATTGTAAAAAAAGTATGATAGTTTAAGGAAGTTAAATTATCTATATATTGCTTTAAGACAGGTTTTTAAATCTATACTTTCTTATTTTTAAGAAAAGTTTAAATAATATTATGAAATTTTTATAGTATTAATTCTACGTGTTCGTGAATATTATATGTCTTATTTTTGTACAAAATTGTTTACAATGCGATATGGGGATGTGTGCTTGTAATATACTTTTATTCTTACATTTTAAATGTTTCTTGTTTTTTTAACGGCTGTATAAAAAAATGAAAATTATACGTTTGGAAAATTTCAGAATTATATAGTATGTTGGTGTCTCTAGAACTCTCCGAATCAGAGAAAAAATATTGCAATAAAAAATAATATTGGTCTGTAAGTTGTATTGAAATTGTAAAATTGAACGAAAAAGTGATTTTCTGTAAAGAAAATTTATTTAAAACTAACACTATGAAAAATATACTCATTGCTGACGGTCATTATGTTGTAAGAATGGGAACCTCAATTATTTTAGAAACCAAACTTGGATATCCGTGTACCATAGATTTTGCCGAAACTTATCCTGAAGCCAAAGAAAAAGTTTGCCAAAAGGTATATGATCTTTTAATTATTGATATTGATATTCCGCAAAGTATTTTCAAAGCAATGGTGAAGGAACTGAAGAAGAAACAGAAACATTTGAGAATTCTTATCTTTTCGGGTTATGACGAAAATGTAGGAATTCAGTATATAGAAGAAGGCGCTTCTGGATATCTTAATAAAGGAGCAACAGAAGAGGAGATTATTGCAAGTGTAAAATCAATATTGGAAGAAGGATATTATTACACGGTAGATATGATGAAAAAACTCGTTACCCATTCTACCGATATTCACTCTGTAGAAAGACTCTCGAAAAGGGAATTCCAGATCTTTAAACTTCTTGCGGAAGGAAACGGAAATATTGAAATTTCTAACAGTCTTAATCTTAAAATGTCGACGATCAGTACCTACAAGAAAAAGATTTTTGAAAAACTTAAGGTAAAAAATATAGTGGATCTTGTACGGATTTATGACGATATGCACTAAAAAAATCAGTCGCGGCGAAAGAATTTCGCCGCGATTTTTTTTATTTTAGAATAACATGAATTTTGAATTCTTGAAAGATATGTATAATTCTGTCAAAGTCTGATTTCAGAAGTTTTTTACTTCGATGATGATTGTACCATGTGATCTCAGAAATGGATTTTACTCCGAAATCTCCCCGAAGACAATCGTATAAAGCATACAGTTGTCTGCCAAAATATCCGGCAATTCCATTTACCTCTTCTCCGAAAGTGCAAAAAAATTCGTCTAAATTATTAAAATCATTTCCATCAAGCCTGAGGATAAGATTTTCTTTTGCAGGTTGAGGCTTCAGATGATGTGATGCGAAAACCAGCCAACCCTGTAACTCATCTTTATCGAGTTTTTTCCAGGAATTTCTTTCGGTAATTTCATTGTTGAGAAACATTTTCCAGGATTTATGAAATCCTTTTGGATGAAACCAGACTGTTCCGCTTACAGTGATGTTGCTCTTTTTAGACTTTATTATTTTAATTCCGCTGATAAAAGTGCTTGTTACAATAGATTTATCTTTATCCAGTAAATGAAAAAAGCCCTGATTATCATAAATCTTTGTCGCTTTCTCAATTTCAGCCCTGAAGTTTTCGATATTCTCAATACCGATCAATCTTATTTCTCTATATCCAAGATTTGTCTTAGTGCTTTCGAGATTTTTAACTTCATCAATGTAGGTAATAATTTTACTTTCTTTTTCTTCTGTATCTAATGAAAATGCAAACATGATTATTGATTGATTTTTAATATTTCAATGCAGTTTTTAAGATCTGCAATCCATTGTGGATTAATATTTTTGTTATCCCTCACTTTATCATAGACAGCCATAAGATCAGGAATATACTGCTCTCCGTGTTTTATATTTAAGAGAGTATCAAATAAAATGCTTTCGTAGCTTTCGCTTTTAAGTTCCTGCAAAATTACAGCTTTTGCCTTCTTATCTTCTCTGTTTGCAAGCCCTTTTATAGCTTCATGCCTTATCTGATGGTCTTTAGAAAAACAATTCTTATACAAAACATGTCTGATATCTTCATTATCACATTCGATTTGTGTTCCGAGACCAAAAGTAGCCCAGTCTCTCACTCTGAGGCTTCTGTCCTGTGCCAGTTTTATCATCATTGTTACGGCTTTATAATTCTCAACTCCGAGTAGAGAAAAAGTAAGTGCATATCTTATTTCTTTAGATTCTGAATTTTTAAATTGTTCTAAAGTTTTGAAATGCTTTGTTTTTAAATATTGGTTGTTATGACCGATGGCAAAAAGGCTTGTACAAATAAGATTTTCATCTGACGTGGTTCTTAAAATTTTAAAGATTTTATCAAAAAGAGATTCAACAAAGCTTTCACGATTATTTCCTAATTGGCATAAAACATCAATCCCGATTTGTTTAAATTTTACATCATCAGAATATATCATTTCAAAACATCTTGAAATCATTTCATTGTTTACAAATGTTCTTAATTTTGTAATCTGATTCCAGTAATTACTTTTGTATTTAGCCTTGAACGCTTTTTTGATTAAAACATTGACTTCAGAATGATTCATCTTAAATTATTTCAGATAAATTTTCAACAATCTCTTTAATCACCTTTAAAACCTCAGTCGATTTTTCCCGAATAATTAGTTTATTCTTTTTATTTTTAATCAGTTCCGTGAAATGATTGTCTTCGGTGTTGATGTCAACAATATAAGCTCCATATTTTAACGAAGTTTCAGCAATGGTAAGAGGAAGATTTGTCGTTCCTGAAGTTCCGATAATAAAAAGCGCTCCGCTGTTTTTTGCTACTTTCAGAGAACTGAATTTCTTATTGGTTTTTTCATCATAATATTCATCAAACCATAAAATATTCGGGCGCATCCAGTGTCCGCAATACGAGCAGGTAAGCAATTCAATCTCTTTTGCTGTAAGATCTTCATCAATGTTTTTGCCTTTAATTTCTTCCGGAAGATGTACAATTTCCTTACATCCGTTCGAACATTTAATTTCACGGTTATTTCCATGAATTTCATAAATTCGATGATTTCCGGCGCGTCGGTGAAGATTATCTATATTTTGAGTAATCAGATGAAACCTATCCTGCAGCATCTTTTCAATTTCGGCTAAATGAAAATGACTCTCATTGGGTGCTGCACTTTCAAACATTTTTTTTCTGAAAAGAGAATATTTCAAAACTTCTTCAGGATTTTGCTTAAAATATTTCAGTGTCCCGAATTCTTCAGGCTTATGAAACTGTGTTCCTTTTACCCAGATTCCGTCTGTTCCGCGATAGGTAGGAATTCCGCTGTCGGATGAAATTCCTGCTCCCGTTAAAAAAGTGAAAAGATTTCGTTTTTCTTTATGGTAAACCTGATGGATGATTTCTTCTAATTGCGTTTTCATGGTATTTCAAAGTTTAAAACTACTGAATTTCTTTAAAACAGAAAAGCCCCGAAAATTCGAGGCTCATTTTTAATCAACTAAATAATATATAATCTACTTTACAATAACTCTTTTCAGGTGTCCTTCGGAAGTTTTTACAAGATACACTCCTGTAGAAAGTTTCGAAGTGTCGATTGTTAAAGCATTTTTTTCTTTTCCAATCTGTTTTCCGGACATATCATACAATTCATAATCCTGCGCTCTGTTGAAATACAGGATATTTCCTTTTGCCACCGGATTCGGGAATACATTGAAGGTTGCTTTTTCCGGTTTTACCTCTCCGGTAGCCAGAGTCGGCGCATTGGCGATTTCATACATTGATAAAGTACCGCTGATTTCATTGGCAACAATTACATAGCCTTTTCCGGTAGTTGTATTTTCGGGGGCAATGTAGATAAGTCCTTCCGGTCCGTTATCGCCTCCGTACGCAGAAGTCATTCTCGAATGTTTGTAATCTGTGAAAGCAGGATTGTTAGGATCTGTAATATTATAAACCATTACTCCGCCGGTTCTTTCCAGTGTAATGAAAGCGTACGTTTGTCCGTTAATATTTCCTAAAGCAACTCCTTCCGGTTCTGGACCTTTTGCACGGCTTCTGCTTTTAACAGTATTGGATTCATTATCTGCATTAAAGATCAACGGATGATTGGCAGCAATATATCTCTCAAAACGGTCGCCGCTGTCGTAGACGATCTGTTTGGTATCTGCATTGAAGATCGAGAATGAACGAGCTCCCAAAGCTGCAATTTCCTCAAAATCTGCATCTCCGTCTGTATTTCCGGTCGCATTGGAAACTCTGAATCTTCCTAAATTATAAGAAGCTTTTAAAACAGAAGCCTGTGGAAAAATAGCGGGATCTAAAGCATAATCATTCGCACCTACTGTAGTTCTTTCACTGAATCCTGAAAGGTCTTTTTCGTCACCTTCATTGGCAGTGACGATATAATTGGTTCCTCCAACCTTATAATTCTGAATGCCATCCGGAGTAAAATAGGCTTTTACAGGCCAGTTTGCAATTAAGATCTCTCCATTGTTATCAGAAGCATCAAAACCGTTTCCGGGAACACTCATGTCTTTTTTACCCAATCCCCAAATTCCAGTAATGGTTTTTGTGGCTAAATTAACTTCGGCAACCGCATTGTTTTCCTGAAGGGCGACCCATGCTTTCTGGCTGTCTGAACTGATGATAATGTATTCCGGTTCTAAATCCTGAGAAAGCGTATTGTTTGTTCTTACTTTTCTCAAACCGGTTGCCGCTAATGCAGAAACCTGAGCATCAAAAGCATTAAAATTAAGCGTCGTAACATTGCTTTGCGTAAGATTGGAAATTCCGCCCGAAATATCAATAATGCTGATTGTTCCTTCCGGATCTACGGTATAAGCATCGTTCGGCTCGCCTTCATTGGCGGTCATTACTTTTGTTCCGTCCGGTGAAAAAGTAATCATATCCGGTAAAGCTCCTACGGTAACCTGCTTCAGGAAATTTCCGTTGATATCAAAGAAAACTACAGAACCGTTCAGCTGCGGATTTGTGTTCGGAGAAGCCGCAGCAATAATTCCGTTTTTCACGGCGATGCTTGTAATTCCGCCATAAGGAGCCATGTTGATGGTATTAACAACGGTTGGCGAAGTAGGATTGCTGAAATTAATAATATCAAAAACATCGGTGATGGAACTGATGGTAAATAATCTCTGGGTCGCAGGATCATGAACCACAATTTCCGTAGAACTGTTGTTGGTTCCGGAAGGATCAAAACTTCCGATATAATTTAAAGAAATCTGATGGGACGGAACAGGAGCCGGTTTATCGTTATCTACAATATAAATCGTTGCATTGCTGTCTCCGGAAATGTTTGCTCCAACCGGATTTTCAAGGCTTACCACAAAATATTCAGCCTGTTGTTCTTCCAGAGTATCATCAATAATCGGGATGTTTACCGTATAACTCGTTGTGGAAGGAGTAAGATTAATGGTCTGATTTGCGAGTGTAAAGTCGCTGCTGTTTGCTGTACTGAAAGGAGCGGGTTTCACCACCAAATTCACTGTTGAATTTGACGGATTCGTAACATTTATTTTAAATGCTAAAGTACCGACATTTTCATTGACTTTAATAAAATTTTTATCCAGAGAAACGGAGGTTCCTGCTGTGGTGAAAGTTGTGGAAGTAACTGCTGTAACCGCATTATCACTGGTGTCTTCTACCATATTGGGTTTTAAAGCCAGATAATACGTTTGGTTCGGGATTAAAGCTACAGTCGGGATTACTGTAATTTTATTATTGGAAAACGCAGTTGTAAAGGGAACCTGAGAACCTGAAGCATTTCCAAGACGGAAATCGACAAGCATTTGTGCATTAGAATCGTTGATCGCGGAATTGTCTGTTAATCTTACATTTTCATTAAAAGAAATCGTAGGATTTACAGTCGTTAAAGCATTATTTGTGTTGTTTGAGGGAAGGTAAGTTACGGTGGGAGGAGTAGTATCGGCTGCGCTAATGGGGGTTGCATCTACGGTAAAATTATCGAAACGGTTGTTGCCCACTGTTCCTCCGGAACCTTGTGAGAATTCAGCTTTAAGTTTAAAATTAGGATTGTTGGCGACTCCGGAAACGCCTGAAAAGTTTAACGTAATGAGCTGCGGATTGGCATCTAAAGGTGAAACCGTCTGAAAAGTAACGAAATTTGTTCCGTCCACAGAATATTTCCAGGTTTGTGTTCCCGCTCCGGAACCGGATCTTCTTGTCGTAAATTTCACTACAACATTATTATACCCTGTTGTTGGTAAATTGAACTGAAGATTTCCGTTGATCGGGAAATTATAGCGTAAATGCGTTCCTGAAACATCTCCGTTTCTCGCATTCAAATTGTCGACGTTGAAGTTTTGTCCTGTTCCGTTGGCAAAATCTACCTCAGTAGTTCCGTTGGTTACAGCAGTCATCGAACCTCCCAACAAAGTGGAAGTCGGGGTAGTGATGGAAGCTGCCGAAGCATTGTTGTTGAAATTCCAGTAGTGGATAAGAGCGTTCTGCCCGAAAACCGCTCCCTGAAGAAAGAATGCGGCGACAACAGAACTTTTTAACAAGTAGTTGTTAATCATTTTTTACTTACTTTAAATTTATGCAAAAATGAAGGTTCTACTTTGCAAAGATTTTAAGGTAATTTTAAGAAATGATTAATAAATAAGAGATAAGAATAAATTTAAGTTAATAATAAAAATAATCAAACACGAAATAAGGAAATCGTTTTTATGACAAACGATTTTTAATATTTACTATTCCTAATGATAGCTTATTTTGAGACCTTACCGGAAAAACGCAGATTTTTGCCTGTAAACTTATTCCCTTCCAACGGATGTTTCTGCATATAAAAAAATCCTGAAATTGCCGTCAGAACCAATAAAATAAAAGCTACCAGAAAAATTCTTTTTAACATTTCCTTCATATCGCAAGATTTTTAATGTCCTTAATTTCTAATGTTGAGGTGGGATACCCTTTTAATACGGCATTGATCATTGCAATACCCACTTCATGTAAAGTTAATGATTTTGATGGTAATAAAACAGGGAAAACCCAAATAAACGGTTTAAAAAACCATTTTACATTTTCCTGACCTTCAACAGGTTTCATAAATCCCGGTCGGAAATTGTATGCTGCCCTGAATCCTAATTTTCTAAGTGCATTTTCCGTTCTGCCTTTTACTCTTGCCCACATCATTTTTCCGCTTTCCGTTTTGTCCGTGTGCGCTCCTGAAACATAGTTGAAAACCATATCTGGATTCTGATTGAGAACGGCCTTTGCGAAATGAAGCGTTGTATCATAGGTAATTTTGGTGTATTCTTCTTCGCTCATTCCTACACTGCTGATTCCCGCGCAGAAAAATACGGCATCATATCCTTTGAAGTTTTCATCATTCAGATCTATTTTTAAAAAATCCGAAACAATGTATTCTTTTAGTTTAGCGTGCTTTTTGCCCGACGGCTTTCGGCTTACACTGAGAATTTCAGAAATGTTCGGGTTTTCAAGACATTCCATTAAAACGCCTTCTCCTACCATTCCTGTTGCTCCTGTGAGAATTATTTTTATTGAATTCATTTCTTTCCTGTTATTATTTTTGGTGACGTTTTAAAGTGCTCTTTTACTTTATGTGGTAGCAAAAAGTATACAATTTTTTTAAACTTTAATGAAATTTTCTTTGAAATCAGAAGAAATACTAAGGAAAGGGTCTGAATATGATTATTTTTCAATGTGATTGTACTTTGTTTTAGTT
>NZ_QEHP01000090.1:0-1224 GCF_003094695.1 Chryseobacterium sp. HMWF035
AAGTTGTCGCATCAAAAAAGGATACAATAAAAGATCCTACATATAAATATAGAATAGGTTTGTTGAAGGCTAATATTGATAATTGTTATAAAATCTATAACAAAAATTTTAAGGATAATAAATTGTTATTAATAAAATCCTTTGGATATCGAAATCCGCAGAAAGATGATCTTATAAAATTATATTCTTATAGGAATAGTAAAATTCAAGAGTTAAAAAAAGCTATTACCACAACGGAATATAATAGAATTATTAATACCTGTCAAAATTGTACAATCAATGAGGCTAGGACAATGGATCATTTGCTACCTAAAGAAGATTTTCCAGAATTTTCAATTCATCCACAAAATTTGTTTCCCTCGTGCAGTGTTTGCAATGGCCATAAAAGTACTAATTATGTCAAAGATGGTAATCCTTTATTTCTTAATTTATATTTAGATCGCTTACCCCAAAATCAATATTTATTTGTAGATGTAAAAATTAATCTTCGAAAAAAAAATATTACTGCTAATTTTACATTACATAATGATGGTAGCATAAATAAAGAGTTTTTTGATGTCATTGAAAGCCATTATTCAAGATTATATCTTCTCAGTAGGTTTTCAAACAATTGTAATGATATAATTTCAGAACTAAAAAATACAATTAGAGCAAGTATTGAGGAAGGCGTGACGCTCAGTACAATCGTTAAAATTATTAAAAGAAAATGTGACAAAGATAGAGCACATTTGGGAGTAAATCATTGGAAAATTGTGCTAACAGAAAAACTTATAGAAGAACCACGATTTTTTAAATTGACTTAATTATATCTTTTCATTTTATGCAGTTCCAATGTGAAAATTGCCTTTAAGAATAGGAAATTAGTATTTTATCTAATCTATATAATATCAGATTGTATTATTATTTTATATAAATCTTTGGTATGTTAGGGTTATCTATTCTTGAGAGATTTATATCGTTTTGACTATATTCACTAGAATTAGAAGTTGGGCATTAGCTGAGTACAGTCCTACAGATGAAGAAATAGAATTTACAGACAAGTTTATTATATTTTTCTCTCATCCAGGATTATTTCCACTACTTGTTAATTTTATTTTTCTCTTATACAAAATTAATTTATCAGGATCATCACTTTTAAATATACCAAAGCCTCCTCTTTTATATCTTATTGTTAAAAAACTATTATATATTCTGATGTTCAAGAAATCAGTAAGTTCTTTTTTC
>NZ_QEHP01000091.1:0-3251 GCF_003094695.1 Chryseobacterium sp. HMWF035
GTGTACCATACCCCATTTGTGCATTCACTAATAAAAATAAAATATTTTTAATTATATATAATTTCAAAAATTATTTTCACATCTCACAAGAGTCTAATTTTTAGCTCAATAGTTATGTAAAATCTCTTTATTTCGCAAAGTTAATATTTTTAAAATAATTTTCATAATAATACATCAAAAAGTTTTAAAATTTTAATTTCCAAAAATAAAACAGTCTTGAAAATCAACAAATTAAACTTTATGTTATCACTGCTTTGTGAATGTTAATTTTTATTAATCATTGGATAACATTGTATTAATGAAAACAATATACGATTTTTTTTATTAAAAAATCAAACAATTGGGAGTAATTTTAAATTAATTCACCGTAAAGATCAAACTCCTCAGCTGAAGTAATCCTTACCTCCGCGAAATCACCGATGGAAATGTATGTATTTTCAGCAGAAACCAACACGGTATTGTCAACGTCCGGAGAATCATATTCGGTTCTTCCGATGAAATAATTTCCCTCTTTTCTGTCGAAAATACATTTATATATATTGCCAATTTTCTCCTGATTTTTCTCCCATGAAATCTGAGACTGGATTTCCATAATTTCTTCCACTCTCGCTTCTTTCACTTCCTGCGGAACATCATCTTCCAATACATAAGCTCCTGTATTTTCCTCATGAGAGTACGTAAAACAACCCAGTCTGTCAAATCTCTGTTCTCTTACCCAGTCTTTCAGCTCATTGAAAATTTCCTGAGTTTCTCCGGGATAACCAACGATAAGCGTTGTTCTGATTGCCATATCCGGAACTTTTTCTCTGAATTTTGAAAGAAGAGCATTTGTTTTTTCGTGAGTTGTCCCTCTTTTCATCGATTTTAGTAAATCTGAATTAATGTGCTGAAGAGGAATATCTATATAGTTGCAAACTTTCGGTTCTTCTCTGATGATATCCAGAACATCTTCCGGAAATCCGCTCGGAAATGCATAGTGAAGTCTTATCCATTCAATTCCTTCCACTTTTACCAATTCTTTTAAAAGATCTCCAAGAGCACGTTTTTTATAAATATCCAGACCATAATAGGTAAGATCCTGAGCAATCAAAATCAGTTCCTTTGTTCCTTTTTTCGCTAATTTCTGGGCTTCCGTAACCAGTTTTTCAATCGGAGTTGAAACGTGTCCTCCTCTCATCAAAGGAATCGCACAGAATGAGCAAGGTCTGTCGCATCCTTCAGAAATCTTTAAATAAGCATAATGTTTCGGGGTTGTGGTTAATCTTTCACCCACAAGTTCGTGCTTATAATCTGCTCCTAAATGCTTTAATAAAACCGGAAGATCTCTCGTCCCGAAATACTGATCTACATCCGGAATTTCTCTTACCAGATCCGGTTTGTATCTTTCAGAAAGACATCCTGTCACAAAAACTTTTTCAACTTCACCTCTGTTTTTTGCTTCCACATAGTCGAGAATGGTATTGATGGATTCTTCTTTGGCATTGTCTATAAATCCGCAGGTATTAATTACAACAATGTCTCCTTTGTCTTCATGCACCACTTCTTTGCCATTGGCTTTAAGCTGACTCATTAAAACTTCGGAATCATATACATTTTTGGAACAACCCAACGTTACTACATTTATTTTTTTCTTCCCTACAGATTTTGTACGCATCTTTTTGATTTTGAGTTTGCAAAGATACAAAATATTGAAGAGTCTGGATTAAAAAATAAAAGCCACTTCAATAAGTGGCTTTCATTATATTTAAAAATTCTTTTCTTTAAAACTTGCTGCATTTTCATCTTTTTCTGAAAGAACAGCTTCACTGTCGGAAATTTTCCAGTCAATATTCAGATCCGGATCATTGTATTTTACACTTCCTTCTGATTCTTTGTTATAAAAGTTGTCGCATTTATAAGAAAAAACTGCCGTCTCACTTAAAACAGAAAATCCGTGTCCAAAACCTCTTGGAATATAAAGCTGTGTTTTGTTTTCCGCCGTAAGCTCAATCCCAAACCATTTTCCAAATGTAGGTGAATCTTCTCTCAGGTCTACAGCAACATCCCAGACTTTTCCTTCCAGACAGGATACCAGTTTTGCCTGTGCGTGTTCTCCTTTCTGTAAATGAAGTCCTCTCAAAACACCATAAGAAGATTTTGAAATATTATCCTGCACGAAATGTCCATTCATTCCGGTAAGTTCCTCGAATTTCTTTTCATTGAATTTTTCGAAAAAATAGCCTCTGTCGTCTTCGAAAATTGTAGGCTCTATAATGTAACAGTCCTTTAAAGGGGTTTCTTTTATTTTCATAACTTATATTTCTTGAATCAGTTATTATTATAATTTATATTGTTTTTTAAGGCTCCATTTTAATGCGAGATAAATACTGCCTATCGGAATGAAAATCACAGGAATAATAATCCAGATTGCCCAGTGTGAATGTATTAAAAATAAATTTATAATTACCTGTACTATAGCATAAACAAAACTTATCAGCAGATGCGAAACTTTTCTTTCATTGGCAAAAAGCTGATACAGATGTCTTCTGTGCGCCTCAAATATATTTTCTTTAAGCAGTAATCTTTCTATTATGGTAAGAATTACTTCCATCCCATATACAGAGAGAAGAAATATATATTTATAGTCCTGAGTTTTCATAATTAATAAGGTAATAAGACCGATTACCCAAAAAGCAATAGCCATACTTCCTACATCACCCGCAAAACATTTTGCTTTTTTCCTGAAATTAAAGAAAAGAAAAACGATGCAGGCTAAAACAGGATAAAGGATAAAATTTTCATCGGTGAATGAAATTACCTTTTCATTAATGTACAATAATGATGATAAGCCGACTAAACTGTATAAACCCGTCATTCCGTTGATGCCGTCCATAAAGTTATAGGCATTCAAGGTTCCTATAATCAGAATAAACAATATGGGCCAAACCCAGATTGGCATCACATTAAATGCTCCAGTAAAATACAGCAGTAAAACCACAGAAATAAAATGAACGGACAGCCTAATTTTATTTGAAAGCGTTACAATATCATCTATAAAGCTGATGGCAGATATTGCCAATAATCCCAAACCAAATGACCAGTAGTTTTCTATGACTTCATTAAAATTAAACGCAGAAAAGATAATGAAAGCAACAGGAAAAATAATTCCTCCTCCCCTCAATGTGATCTGTGTATGTGCGCTTCTGTGATTGGGCTTATCTATAATATTGTATTTATCTGCTATTCTAAAATAGATGAGCATAGATATAAAA
>NZ_QEHP01000092.1:0-53280 GCF_003094695.1 Chryseobacterium sp. HMWF035
CCTCTGTCCCAAAATGAGCACTAAAACTAAATATATTCATCTTAAACAATTGACTATACGCAAATTTACTAAATTTAGGTGAAATTACGGATATTCAAAATAATTAATGATCTTTTCCGGTTATCCAACAATCCGCGAACAATGGTAAATTCTTTCATAAAATGCCGATGTGTCTGAAATTATTGTTCAGATTTTTTTTGAATATTAGTTTTTGTAAATTTATTAAAATTTAAAGAAAATTGAATATGAAAAAGAATTTACCAATGAAAATCTTTGATTTTCTTCTTATGCGATCTTTTGCAGTAAAATCCCTATGTCGTTCTGAATGGAATTTTTCGCAGCATTATGCAATGAACAATCTCTTAAAACGTTATGATTTGGGATCTTTCGGCTTCACTTCGTTGCGCTCAAAATGACAAATAAGACAAAAGATTTGGGTGCTTTATTAAAAGTTAACAAGCGTAAGAAGAAAAGAGCACAACATTTTTTAAAAATCTTTGATCTTTTACTTTTGAGCACTTTTTATTGTTCATGAACTTAGCTTTATCATTAGCTTTTGTGTTTAAATAAAAAAAGCCTCAATTTTAAAATTGAAGCCCTGTATTTTATTAATAACCATGCAGATTAACATCCTCCGTTCTCTGCAGAGTCACTTTCCTTCCCATTTTCTTTTGGATTACGCGGAAATGCTGTAATTCGTCATCCGTTAAAATAGTAATAGCCGTTCCTTTTTCATGAGCTCGTCCTGTTCTTCCGATTCTGTGAATGTAATCCAAAGGCGAACGCGGCAATTCGTAGTTAATGACGCACGGCAAAAATTCTATGTGGATTCCACGACCGATCAGGTCTGTAGCAACCAAAATCTGAGCTCCGTTCGATTTAAATTCTTCCAGATTATTTCTTCGCGCTCCCTGCGATTTCTGACTGTGAATGGCAACCGCTTTTATTTTGTTTTTCTTTAATTTTTCAACCAGATTATCTGCTGCCCTTGTTGAAGAGACAAAAATCAAAGCTTTCTCCACCTTTTTCTCTTTGATTAAATAGCGTAAAAACGGACCTTTATTTTCCGGAGCCACATGATAAGCCAACTGTTCGATATTGTCTATTTCAACTTCCTCTTTTTTGATCTCAACAATCGTCGGATTGATGGATAAACGCTCTTTCATCTCAGAAACTTTATCATTCAAAGTGGCAGAAAACAAAGTTGTCTGTCTGGCAACAGGCATCATTGCGAAAAGCTTATTCATTTCTTCACCAAAGCCTAATTGAAACATTTTATCCGCCTCATCAATCACCAGATGCTGAATTCCGGAAATGCTCAACGCGTTATGATCGATCAGATCCAATAAACGACCGGGCGTAGCGATGAGAACTTCAACCCCGAATAATCCTTTCATCTGCGGATTGATGGAAACACCGCCATAAACTGCCATGGTACGAACTTCACGCTTTAAATTGTCTGTAAAAGCCCTGAAAACCTCATCAATCTGAATCGCCAGTTCACGGGTAGGAACTAATATGAGAACCTGAACGTTACGGTCTTTTTTAACCTCCGTGTTTTGTAGTTTTTCTAAAATAGGCATCACAAAACAAGCCGTCTTTCCCGAACCGGTCTGTGCAATTCCCATCAGATCTTTTCCCTGCAAAATAACAGGAACAGCCTGCTCCTGAATGGGGAAAGGTTTCAGATACCCCAGTTTTTTAACCGAACGAATAATATTGTGTGATAATCCTAAAGACTCAAATGACATAAAAAATTTATTTCGTGCAAAGATAAGCTATTGGAATTTTAGTTATACTCTTAATTTGTTGCTAATCGCAAAGACGATGCTATCTTCAATACAATGGATTAATGCAAAAATCAGTTGAAAATTATTGATGTTCTTGCAACTAAAAACGGCATAACTGTTAAAAACAGGTAGCAACTTTGCGATTACCAAAAATTAAATCAAACCTCTGTCAAAAAATTATTAAACGAAATGCCGATTTGTCCGATAATTCTGTTTTGGATAATTTTTTGAAGCTAAGAATTCGTAGATTTATCAAAAATTTCGAGATTTTAAATATGAAAAAAGCGTTAATAATCGTAGATGTACAGAATGATTTTTGTGAAGGAGGAGCTTTGGCAGTTCCGGGAGCCAATGAAGTAATTCCTTACATCAATGCTCTGATGGAAGAAAACGAATACGATCAGATAGTACTTACCCAGGATTGGCATCCTGCAGATCATAAAAGTTTTGCCAGCAATAATGGCAGAAAAGTAGGCGAAAGCATTATTTTAAATGGGGTTCCGCAGTTTATGTGGCCCGATCACTGTATTCAGGGAACTTTCGGGGCAGAATTCCATAAAGATCTTAACAGAGACAAAGTAACCCACATCGTACAGAAAGGTAAAAATGTAGAAATCGACAGCTACAGCGGTTTTCAGGA
This sequence comes from Chryseobacterium sp. HMWF035, assembly GCF_003094695.1. Lineage (NCBI taxonomy): Bacteria > Pseudomonadati > Bacteroidota > Flavobacteriia > Flavobacteriales > Weeksellaceae > Chryseobacterium > Chryseobacterium sp. HMWF035. The sequence continues at coordinate 2,431 of NZ_QEHP01000092.1, forward strand.
CAATAATCATTTCATGAAGACAGGTCTGGACGATTTTTTAAAATATCATGACATCCAGTTGGTGGAAATCGTAGGTCTTGCTATGGATTACTGCGTAAAATATACCTGTACCGATGCTGTAGCCAATGGTTATGTAACCTGTCTTCACTTCAACGGAACACGTGCCGTAAATGTAAAGCCGGATAACGGAAGAGATGCCATTTATGATATGATCCAGAAAGGGGTTACGGTTTTAGGATAGTTTTTAAACACAAATTGCACTGATGCTTTTTAACAAATAGTACAATTCAACATTAAACTTAATAATATAACTATCGCAAAGACTCAAAATATTCTTTAATACTGTCTTTTCTTAAGGCGCAAAAATTTTATCTACGATAAAATTAAGCATTAATCCTTCTTGAAAATCTTTGATTTTCTTGAGTCTTAAAGATTGGAGAACTAATAAAAATCTTGCGTCTTTGCGCTTTCCAACAAGAATATTTTATTGATACAAAAGTTAAAATAAGTTCATTGTGATATTCGTGTAAATCCATTTGTGGCATTTATGTTAAAGCAAAAAAAAGACGCTAAAAAAAAATTCAGCGTCTTTTTATTTTTAGCTTAAAATTTACTTCAAAATTAAAGCATTTTAAGATTATTTACTTCCTGTTCTGTAAGGATTCTCCAGTGCCCTCTTTTGATATTTTTCTTCGTTAATCCGGCAAACATTACTCGGTCTAAGGCTTCCACTTCATATCCTAATCTCTGGAAAATTCTTCTGATAACACGGTTCCATCCAATGTGGATTTCGATTCCCACTTCATTTTTCGGTTTTCCTTCGATGAACGAAATCTGATCTACTTCGGCAACTCCTTCATCCAGACGGATTCCTTCCGCAATAAGCTTCATGTCTTCGTGTGTAAGCTTTTTATCCAGCGTAACGTGATAGATTTTTTTTGCATCAAAAGACGGGTGTGTTAATTTCTTCGTCATGTGGCCGTCGTTCGTTAAAAGAATAACTCCGGTTGTAGAACGGTCTAATCTTCCTACCGGAAAAACTCTGTACGGAGAAGCGTTCGCTACGAGATCCATTACTGTTTTTCTGGCTTTGTCGTCTTTTGTGGTAGAAATATATCCTTTTGGTTTGTTAAGAAGAACGTAAACCGGCTTTTCAGGTGTAATATTCTGTCCGTCGAAAACCACTTTATCCGTTTTCTGAACCTGATATCCCATTTCCGTTACCACTTTTCCGTTTACTTCCACCAGACCTTGCGTAATCAGCTCATCGGCTTCTCTCCTGCTGCAGATTCCGGAATTGGCGATGTATTTATTCAGACGGATGGTGTCTTTATGTACATCCTTCTCAATTTTAGACAGTCTTCTTTTCTGTACAAAAGATTTATTTTTATCCTCTCTGTTTTCTGTTCCGGGTCTTCTTCCGTATTTCAGGCTTCCTCTTTCGTATTTATCTCTCGTATCAAAAGTATTGGGTCTGCTTCCTCCTCTTTTTGGGGCAGATTTGCCGAAAGACTTTTTTTCTTCACCTGAACTGGTTATGAAAGGCTCTTTTTCAGTTTTTCCGAATTTCTTATCCATTCGGTCCTGGTAACTGGTGCCACCACTTTTTCTTGAGTCTGAATTTCTCTCTCCTGCTTTCGGGAAAGACTTTTTAAAAGGTTTTGATTCTGAAGAATTTCCAGATCTGGAAGCACGAGAATTATCAGAATTTTTCTTAGTTGAAATTCTTGGTCTCTTTGGTCGTTCTGAATTATTATTATCTCTGCTCATTCTAAAAATTTCTGCAAAGATAGTATATTTAATAACGAGTTAAAAATTAAGAATCATAACTTTGCAATATAGTTTTACATTTAACCCTACAGAAAATCTGAAAATGATAACAATATTAAACGATAATTTTTCTCAATTAAACGACTTCTTACACGAAAAATCTTTCAGCAAAATCTTTATTCTGGTTGATGAAAATACGCATGAATATTGTCTTCCCATCCTTTTGGGAAATATGGAAACAGATCTTGGCTTTGAAATTCTGGAGATTGAAGCCGGTGAAGAAATGAAAAATATACAGACGGCAAACCAGCTTTGGGAAATTCTTACGGAAATGCAGGCAGACCGAAAAGCTCTGGTTATTAATCTCGGAGGCGGTGTTATTACGGATATGGGAGGTTTTGTAGCGTCTACTTATAAAAGAGGAATACAGTTCATCAATATTCCGACCACGCTTTTATCGATGTGTGATGCTTCTATCGGGGGAAAAACAGGGATCGATCTGATGCATTATAAAAATATGGTGGGAACTTTTACTTTTCCTGAGAAAATCTTTGTCTATCCTAAATTTCTTGAAACCCTTCCCTTCAAAGAATTAAGAAGCGGATTTGCCGAAATGCTGAAACACGGATTAATTGCCGATAAATCTCACTGGGAAAATCTCACCCAAATTAATAAACTGGATATTGAAGGCGTAATTCCCCATATTCAGACGTCGATGGATATTAAACAGAATGTTGTTCAGGAAGATTTTCACGAAAAAAACATCAGGAAAACACTGAATTTTGGTCATACGATCGGTCATGCCGTTGAAAGTTTATGTTTAAGCCAGGGAAATCCTATTCTTCACGGCGAAGCTGTTGCAATGGGAATGATTACGGAAGCGCATCTTGCTTATCTTGAAGGTTTAATTGCTGAAGAAGACACTACGATTATTATCGAAAGTATTCAAAAATATTATCCTTACCTTGATATCAGTGATTTTAAAGACGAAGCTATTTTTGATCTTTTGCTGAACGATAAAAAAAATACGGACAGCAAGATCAATTTCTCGTTGATTACCGGAATCGGGGCGTGTAATTTCGATCATCAGTGCAGCCTGAAAAACATCACGGCTTCTTTAGATTTTTACAGAAAACTGAATGATGTTTCTCTTTAATTTCTGAAAATTCTGATAAAAATCTAACTTATTTTCAGTATAATTCAGAATTTAGATTATTTCTAAACAAATGTTTAATTGAAAAATTAAATTTCTGAAAATCAAAATATTAAAATAAAATCCGTTTGTTTTTACAGGCGGATTTTTCTATGACATTTATCATAATCTGTTTTTTGGCAAGCAATTTGAAAGATACTCTCCGTCAAACGAAAAAATTGACAGTAGTAAAATTTAAAATTAGAAATAGTAAAAATTAAAAAATTAAAGTTATGAAAAAGTTAATTTTAGGATTAGCACTTACAGCTGGTTCATTAGCATTCGCTCAGACGACGGGTTCATCTTCAAGCCCGGTAAGATTTGGTATCAAAGGTGGGATGAACGTAGCTTCTCTTTCTAAAGATGCAAGTCTTGAAGATCAAAAATCTAAAATCGGATTTAACGCAGGTGTTTTTGCAAACATTCCTTTAGCAAGTTCATTCAGTGTTCAGCCGGAGGTTTTATATTCTCAGTACGGAGCTAAAGTAAAAAGCACAGACGAATTTACTGCATTAGGTACAACAACAAGAAATGTTGAATCTTTTTCAACTCACTTAGATTACATCGCTGTACCGGTAATGTTCCAGTATAACTTCGTTCCAAACTTTTACGTAGAAGCAGGTCCGGAATTCGGATTCTTGGTAAGCGCAAAAAATAAAGGAGACAGAACTACTACTGTAACCAATGGTTCAGGAACAACAACTTCTTCAGCAAGCTATACAGATGATATCAATAAAGATAATCTAAACACATTTAACTTCGGTATCGGTTTAGGAGCAGGATATTATTTCACAGATAACCTTGGTATTACTGCAAGATATGTTGCAGGTGTAACAGACGTTGCTAAAAACAGACCAAATGGTTCTGATGCAACAAGAAACAACACATTCCAGGTTGGGTTAGCTTACAAATTCTAATAAGCTGATTCAGTAAAAACAATTTTGATTTCAATACATAAAAAGGTCAGGTTTCATCATGAAGCCTGACCTTTTGATTGGATAATACGATACCATTTAACACATAATAATTCACTCCAAAAATTGTGAATTATTAACATTTAAAACTTCATAAAATCCCCTTTTGGCAAGCATTTTGCAAAGTAACAAGTACCTGAAAGAAATTTTCAGGACACAAAAAAGTAGTAAAATTTAAATGTAAAATTATGAAAAAGTTATTTCTAGCAATGGCTGTAACAGCAGGGTCATTTGTGTTTGCACAGGAAGTAAAAACAACAGCAACCCCGCCGATGAAAATGAAGGAGCCTGTAAGATTTGGTATTAAAGGAGCAGCAACGGCTTCCCAATTCAGCGAACAGGAACTTACAGCCAAAAACCAGAAAATAGGATTTAATGCAGGTGTTTTCGTAAATGTACCATTATCTGAAAAATTTGCATTACAGCCGGAAGTTTTATACAACCAGATGGGTGCAAAAAGTGTACTTTCTGATACGGAAGTTACCACAGGAACTACAACGGTAAGAACAAAGCAGGATTACAGTACTACGCTGAACTACATTTCCGTACCGGTTATGCTTCAGATGAAACCTACCGACAATTTCTACGTAGAAGCAGGTCCGGAAGTAAGTTATTTTGTAGACGGTAAAAACAAAGGTGAACAGACTATCGCCACAACCACTGCGGGAACAACCACTACACAGACTTTATCGGCTTCAGAAAGCATTAATAAAGACGATATTAAAAAGTTCAATCTGGGCTTTGGAGTCGGTCTTGGATATTATTTTACCCGTAATCTGGGCATTAATGCGAGATATGTAAACAGTCTTACCCACATTTACAACAATTCTGATGCAGTAACCGATGCTCAGAAAAACGTAAATACGAACAGAGCATTCCAGTTAGGACTGAACTATAAGTTTTAAATAAAAAACAATTTTTGATTTCATAACAAAGATCAGGTTTCATCATGAGGCCTGATCTTTTTCTTTTTATTAAATTTGCAACACTTTAATAATAAACATTCATAAAAATTAATAAACTATGAAAAAGATTTTTCTAGGACTTGCGATTACAGCAGGTACATTATCATTTGCACAGGAAAAAGCAGCAGCTTCAGCTTCACCGGTAAAATTCGGAGTAAAAGCGGGACTTAACGTATCTTCTATTAACGACAACGATTCTAAGGCAAAAGCAGGATTCTACGGAGGTTTCTTTGCAAACATTCCTGTAGCAAGTTCTTTCAGCGTACAGCCGGAAGTTTTGTATAACGGAATGGGTGCTAAAGACAAAACCTATTCTTCTGTAAAGCTTAATCTGGATTATATTTCAGTTCCTGTAATGGTACAGTACAATGTTCTTCCGGATTTATATGTTGAAGCTGGTCCACAATTCAGTTTTGCAATCAGCCAGAAATTAAAAGGAGACGGAGGTTCTGTAGATGTAGATCAGGCTTTCAAAGGTTTTGATCTTGGTTTAGGTCTTGGAGCTGGTTATTATTTTGAGCAGAAATTCGGAATTACGGCAAGATATGTTGCAGGACTTACGGATATCGCAGAAAACAATACAGGTGACGCAGTAAGAAACGGCGTTTTCCAGGTTGGTGTAGCGTATAAATTCTAAGCAGTTTAAACAGAATAAAAAATGTCAGACTTAAATTTTTAAGTCTGACATTTTCTTTTTGATGGAAATATTTTAATTGAATAATTCTACCTCCTCTCCTTTTCCTACAGGATATTCTTCCGTGAAACACCCGAAACAGTGATTGGCAGAGCCTAAAATTTCTTTCAGATTTTCAACGCTTAAGAATTCAAGAGAATCTACTCCTAAGTAATCTCTAAGTTCTTCCGTAGACATATTAGCAGAAATCAGATCGTCTTTCGACGGAGTATCGATTCCCAGATAACAAGGAGCGATAATAGGCGGAGAAACGCTTCTGAAATGAATTTCCTTCACGCCTGCATCTTTAAGAATCTTAACAAGTCTTTTTGAAGTGGTTCCGCGTACAATGGAATCATCAATAATCACGACTCTTTTATCTTTAATCTCGGAAATAATCGGATTCAGTTTCAGGTTCACTACCCTTTCTCTCATTTCCTGAGTCGGTACAATGAAACTTCTTCCGATGTATCTGTTTTTAATTAAAACCGGACGGAAAGGAATTCCCGAAGCCTTAGAAAAACCAATGGCAGCCGGAACTCCGGAATCCGGAACTCCAATCACAACATCTGCTTCCACAGGAGCCTGATGCCAGATTTTTTCTCCAGATTTTTCCCTGATTTCGTACACATTAATATTTTCTAAAGTAGAATCGGGTCTTGCAAAATAAATATATTCAAAAGAACAGATTCTCTGCTTTCCTTTTTCTTCATCTACCATGTAAGAATGAAGTTTTCCGGGTTCGTTTTCATTGGTATAAATAATTTCTCCCGGTAAAATATCACGCACATACTGTGCTCCTACTGCATCTAAAGCCACAGATTCTGAAGCTACCACGTAAGAATTTTCATTAATTGCTCCCAAAACCAAAGGACGGATTCCGTTGAAATCACGGAATGCGAAGAATTTATTTCTCGTCATCCCAACAACCGAATAAGCGCCTTCAATTTTCTCCATGGTTGCTTTAATGGCTCCTCGAAGTCCCAAATCAAGATTTTTCTGAATCAATCTTAAAATAACCTCAGAATCGGACGTTGCTCTGAACACAACCCCTTCCGCTTCCAGTTCTGTTTTCAGTTCTTTGGCATTGGTTAAGTTACCGTTGTGTGCAATGGAAAGGATTATCTGGTCGTATTCATTTTTCGCGAAAAACGGCTGAAAATTATATTTCTTTTTGTCTCCTGCAGTCGTATAACGCGTATGTCCGATCGCAGAATTTCCCATAAAAGTTTCAGGATCGTTGATCTCTTTATAAACATCCAAAACCAGACCTTCATCTTTCATATTGGTAATTTTTCCGTTTTTAAGAACAGAAATACCACAAGCTTCCTGACCTCTGTGCTGCAATGCAAAAAGACCGAACTGTGAAAGAGAAAACGTATCCAGATCGTTATCAGAATACATTCCGAAGATTCCACACTCCTCGTTCGGAGCGTCTAATCTTTCTTCTTCCTGTGTTCTGAAGAGATTTCTTCCGTAGGTTTGGGTTTCAAATTGTTTTAAATATTCACTTTTATGAATGTCTAAACTTTTCATTTCTATTTTTTCTAAATTTTGATGGTGGAAGCCGGGAGCTCGAAGTCTGAAGTTCACAACAAAAACGTTACGTATTCAGATAAACTTCCAGCTTCCAACTTCTGGCTTCTGCCCTAGTAATTATTTAGCAAGTACCGTTTTCAGTCTGTTATAGATCTCAACGTAAGCTTCGGTAACTTCACCAAGATCTCTTCTGAATCTGTCCTTATCCAGCTTCTTCATCGTATCTTTGTCCCAAAGTCTGCAGGTATCCGGAGAAATTTCGTCTGCAAGGATGATCTCGCCGTCTGCAGTTTTTCCTAATTCAATTTTGAAATCCACTAAGATGATGTTCATTTTATCGAAAAGATCGATTAAGATTTCGTTGATGTCTGAAGTTAATTCGTACATTTCATCAAGCTCCTCATACGTTGCAGCTCCTAAGAATACTGCGTGGTGATCGTTAATTAGCGGATCTCCCAATTCGTCTTTTTTGTAGCAGATATCGAAGATGGTAACCGGAGATTTAATTCCTTCTTCCACTCCCAGTCTCTGAGCCATGCTTCCTGCCGAATAGTTTCTTACCACCATTTCCAAAGGTATGATGGATACTTTTCTTACCAACTGCTCTCTTTCGTTCAGTTGTTTAATGAAATGAGTCTTAATCCCTTTTTCATTCAGATATTCAAAAATAAGAGTCGTGATCGCGTTGTTCATCTCTCCTTTAAGATCTACAGATCCTCTTTTCTGAGCATTAAATGCTGTAGCATCGTCTTTGAAACGTACCACTACTTCATTAGGATTATCGGTTGCAAAAACCTGTTTTGCCTTACCTTCGTACAACATTTCTTTCTTTTCCATTTTCTAAAATTACTTTTTATTAGATTTATATTACTTAATTAAAATTCCTGTTAAAACTGCCATTCCAAAGCTCAGAAGTGTTCCGATGAGAACGTATTCGGTTAATTTCCTCTGCTTTGCCTGAGCAAGATCACTGAATCTGAAAACAGATTTTGCAGCGACCATAAAACCTACGCCTTCCCAATGATTAACTACAATAAAGGTGAAAACCAATAAACGTTCTAAAATCCCGATATATTTTCCGGCGCTCGATAAAGATTCGGTTTGTATGTTATTCTGTGTTTCGGGAACCGGAGTCCACGAAGACAATAATATCTTGATAAAAATGGAAGCCGGTGTCGTTAAAAACAAAGCTGCCATGATGATTTTTAAAATTTCCTGATTTTTTAAAAAGTCAAAATTAAATTCATTGAAATAAAAGGAAACTCCTGCAATCACGGCAATATGTAAAGCCTGATCGATAAAAAACCAGATTTTTTTAGATGTTGCAGTCTGAAAACTCAGTTTTGCAGCATCAATAATGAAATGGGAAAATCCCACCAAAAGGGCGACCCACCAAAGTTGAGTATTCCAGAGAAAAATAAAACTTAGAATGGTGTGGATGAGAACATGAAGGTACAAATATCTGCTTTTCAGCTTTTTGTTTTCCTTCTCTGCAACCCATGAATTTGGCTGAAGAATAAAGTCTCCAAATAAATGCGCCAATATGAGCTGAATAAAAACCATGCTTACAGTTCGGATATTTTTTTTCTGAAATATTGATTGGTTTCTACGATCAGTTCATAGTTTGCACGCTTCAGTCTCTGGCTTACAGAAGATTGCGAGATGGCAAACTTTTTCGCAAGGTCTTCCTGCGTGATGTCTTTATTCATAATCATCTCATGAATAATCTCTGCATTGGCAACCGTCCAGGAATCAAAATCCTTAGAAGACCATTTCAGCAGAATATTAAGGTCCCGGTCTACGGAATCATTGGATGTTTTAATGGAAACGGTATGTCCGTCATTTTTCAGATCGTTCAGAAGTCTTCCGGAATGCACATAAGCCGTTCCGTTGGATTCGGTGATTTTTTCAGATGAAAAATTTTCTTCGCCAATACCGATGGCAATTCTTACGTCTAAATTTTCCTGACTTTTTATAAGTGATTTTATGGCGAGAAAACGCCAGAATACTTCATCTATCTTACATTTGAACTGAAATTCGTCTCCCCTGTAGATTTCCCATGTACCGGGAGCGCTTCCCCAATGTTCGAGAAGATTTTTAAGCTTGGTGATCCAAACCTCTGTTTCCGCGTGCTGCGAATTTATAATATCTCCGGTAATGACCGCTATCATTCTGCAAATATAAGCATTATTACTTATAAATAAAAAATATAAGCAGAAACACTTATAGATAATGATTATTAGTGAATCTGCTTATATCGATTTTATATTTATTTTCCCTTTTCAGAAAATGAATAGCTTATTTTTTGATAAACTGATAGATTTTATCATCAATTTTCAATAAATATGTACCTGTAGATAAATTTTGAACAGAAATGTCTTTTTTGTTCTTAAATGGATATTGTTCAGTATAAATCACTTTCCCTGAAAGATCTAAAATCTGTGCTGATTTTATGTTTTCCGTTTTCCCACTTACGAAAACATGATCGTTTACAGGATTCGGATAAATTTTAAATTCATTATTCTGGGCAAGAATCGCTTCTGCGGTTGCCAAGGTTCCTAAACTCTGGCAGTAATTACTTGCGTAAGAATCCCATTCTGAAATATTAAACGTCGTTGTCGGTTGGGCGATATTTGATTTTCTGTATAAAGAAACATTCCCTAAAACAGAAGAATTATTTGTCCCCGAAACGCCTATGGCATCAACGGTTGAAGACTTGTACCTCAGTTCGAGATACTGACTCCCGGAATACGTCATCTGTGGAGCCGCCGTTACAAACTTTGCCTGATTGATCGTGTAGCAGGAGAAATTGGCATCCGGATTCAACACCACAAAAGTTTCGTTATTCTGAACAGTTCCTTCCAGCTCATAAGGATCCACAAAATAATAATTTGTTCCGCTGGTAAACTGAATGGACAGTCTGTAGTCGCTTAAATTTACAGGGTGTCCTGTTTTATTGGTGATTTCAATGCCTTTATTATTCGAAGTTCCTTCAAGATATTTTGTTACCATTAAATCTTTGGCATAAACATCTGAAGCTAAAGTAGTAACAGAAGCGGTATTACTGTCCGGAGAAAGCAAGTATCCGTTGTCATAAGCTTTCACCGTAAATGTATACGCTGTAGAAGGCGTAAGATGATCTGCCGTGAACGTTGAGTTCTTTGTTGCGCCTACCAACGTTCCGTTCTGATAAATTTTATACCCGATTACATCTGTACTCGTACTTGGAGTCCAGCTTAGTGTTGTAAAATAAGCACTGTTTTGCGCTACTGTTAAATTTGTGGGAGTTTGCGGCGCCACTGCATCGGGAGTCTGTCCCCATATCGTATTTACCCATGAAGGATTATCAATAAAAGGATTTCTGTTTTTCTGTATCCCATAAACCGCATTATTTCTGTCGATTTCCCTTTGAGAAACAGGATCTTGCTGATGCCACTGAAGCAGCATGGCGATATAAGCAGGATCAAAAGCCCTTTCTTCCGTTCCGTCCAAAGGATTGGTATCGGAAGCCGGATTGGCGTTATTATTAAAATTAAACGTTCCTAATTTGCCTTCATACCGTACTGCAAAGTACAGCAGACTTCTCGCAACATCTCCTTTAAATTCATTAATTGGCTCATACACTCTTCCTGTATAAGTAATTCCCGGAATCGCACAATTCCCTATTCTTGAACTGTTGGTAAACGTATAATAAATCGTAGAACCTACAATTCCGTAAGGATAATTGCTTCTCAGTTGATTAATTCTTGCATCCGTAGGAACCACATAAAACAGATCAGAATACATCGGGTAATTGCTGTAAAAAGTACTCTGCGGCATCATATGTTCACGGTTCCAGCCCTGTCCTTCCGCCGAAGCACTCCCGATAATATTTGCCGTTGTATATTCATAAGCATCCGGACCGGTAGGAATTTCAGAATACATATCAAGCAGAATCGTCGTATTGCTTGGTCCGTAATCGTAATATTTATCTAAATCTGTCTGATTATAATAATTGGTAAGATCACCATAATGCCAGTTTATATTTTTCGCCGAGATGATATCATGGAGCTTCGACTTTAAGGCGTAACCCGTCAAACCTGTGGTTCCATCGTAATATCCTGCAGGAGCCTGAGCTGCAAAATAGGATGAAATCATAATAATAGGCAGTAGAAATTTTTTCATGCTTTAAAAATTGGGTGGCTAAAATAGTAAATTAATCTGCTTAAAGTTCGGAAAATTTTATTAAAATATCATTAATTTTAAGAATATAAAAAATTGAAAACTAGATTTTTGGAACGATCATCTTATGGGTTAAATAATTTTTTTGGGCGTTACGGCAATTTAATTATCTTTGGGAACTAACTATTATCTATATAAATACAGATATCTATATGAATACAGAGACTATTGACAACATCAAAATGATAGCGGAAACGGCAAGAGAATTTGCTGAAAAGAATATCAGACCTAATATTATGGAGTGGGACGAAAGCCAGACTTTTCCCAAAGATCTATTTCATGAGTTAGGAGAAATGGGCTTCATGGGGATTGTTATTCCGGAGCAGTACGGAGGTTCAGGTCTTGGTTATCATGAATATGTAACGATTTTGGACGAGATTTCGCAGGTAGACCCATCCATCGGTCTTTCTGTGGCAGCACACAATTCACTTTGTACCAACCACATTTATGAATTCGGAAACGAAGAGCAGAGAAACAAATGGCTTCCTCAGTTGGCTTCCGGTAAAGTAATCGGAGCTTGGGGACTTACAGAACATAATACAGGTTCAGATTCAGGAGGAATGTCTACCACTGCAGTGAAGGATGGAGACGAATGGATCATTAACGGAGCTAAAAACTTCATTACCCACGCTATTTCAGGAGACATCGCTGTTGTAATGACGAGAACAGGAGAAAAAGGAGCTAAAAATAATTCTACCGCTTTCGTTTTAGAAAAAGGAATGCCTGGTTTTTCTTCCGGTAAAAAAGAAAATAAGCTGGGAATGAGAGCTTCTGAAACCGCTGAACTAATCTTTGATAACGTTCGTGTACCGGATTCTCACAGATTAGGTGAGGTAGGTGAAGGTTTCAAACAGGCAATGAAAATCCTTGACGGAGGAAGAATTTCTATCGCCGCTTTAAGTTTAGGAACAGCAAGAGGAGCTTACAAAGCGGCTTTAAAATATGCTAAAGAAAGACAGCAGTTCGGAAAATCCATTTCAGAATTTCAGGCAGTTAACTTCATGTTAGCGGATATGGCGACAGAAATTGATGCAGCAGAACTGTTGATCCAAAGAGCTTCAACGTTGAAAAATGCTAAGCAAAAAATGACAAAAGAAGGAGCAATGGCAAAATTATATGCTTCTGAAGCCTGCGTAAGAATTTCAAACAATGCAGTACAGATTTTCGGAGGATACGGATATACAAAAGATTTCCCGGTAGAAAAATTCTACAGAGATTCTAAACTTTGCACCATCGGAGAAGGAACTTCCGAGATCCAGAGACTGGTTATCGGCAGAGATATTACAAAATAAATTTTAACTAAATTATTTCAAAAAAACATCAACAAATGATTAAACAGGCATTATTAGGTGAATTTTTGCATGAAGCAGAAAATACCCGAAAACTTTTACAGGCAATTCCGGACAGCGCTTTGGATTACAAGCCGTCTGAAATTAACTGGACAACAGCCCAGTTGGCTTCCCACGTAGCCGAAGTTTACAACTGGTACGAAGGAACATTCAATCAGGATGTATTCGATATGGGGACATACCAATATGATAAAGGCGATATTTCCAAAGCGGAAAATATTGTTGCCAAATTTGAAGAAAATGTTGCGAAAGCCCAGAAAGCCATTGAAAGTTGGGACGAAAACACCATGATGAACGAATGGAGAATGGAAACGGGAGGAAATTCAATCTTTCCGCCAATGCCGAAAATACAGGTAATCCGTTCGTTTTTGTATAATCATTTGTACCATCATCGCGGAGAACTGGTTGTGTATTTAAGATCTACAGGAAATAAAATTCCGGGACTGTACGGACCGACTGCAGATGATCAGTTTTAAAAATTAGAATTATCCGATTAATAATTCAATAGCATCCGTATTTTGCGGGTGCTATTTTCTTTTTTTGAGAAATTCACCAAATATTGACATTTAATGTATCGCATAATTATTTAAACGAATTATCTAAATTTTTCTTAAAAAATTTTATTTTTCATAACATATTTTTTATTAGCTTTGATATTCCACAATCAAATAGAAAACTTGTATGAGAAAACAACTATTGGTGATTGGAATGCTTGCATCAGGTATTTCATTCGCTCAGACCGACCGAATTTGGTCTGAAACGTCAGGAAAATCAGCTACTGAAATTTTTGAAAACAAATTAACTATTAACAATCCGAAAATCTACAGTCTGGATATTAATGGTTTAAAAAATGCTCTTGCAAAAGCTCCCAAAAGACTAGCTGCAGGAGAAAAGTCTGAAATTATTATCTCTTTCCCGAATTCTGAGGGAAAAATGGAAAATTTTAAAGTAAGAGAAAATTCTAATTTCGATCCTCAACTGGCAGCAAAATATCCGGACATCAAATCGTATATCGGTGAAGGATTAGGAGACTCAGGTTCCACTGTTTATTTTAGCGTTTCACCTCTGGGGTTATCATCCATGGAAATTTATGGAGATAAATCAGCGGTTTTCATCGAGCCTTATTCAAAAGATCTTTCAACCTATGTTGTTTATAAAAAATCTGATAAAAAAGACGATTTAAGCAAGTTCGAATGTACCGTAATCGACGTTGCGCAAAAAGGCGTTGCAAACACAACCAATCTGGTGGCAAGACCAAATGCCGATGATGCAAAACTGAGAACATTCAGGTTAGCACTTTCCTGTACCGGAGAATACGCAACGTATTTCGGAGGAACAAAAGCCAATGCTTTAGCGGCAATGAACAACACAATGACCCGCGTAAACGGTGTTTTTGAAAAAGATTTTGCAGCGAGAATGGTTTTAATCGCAAATAACGATTCAGTAATCTATACCAATGCTTCTACAGACCCTTATTCTCCTGCTTCCAGCTTAAGCAACTGGAACTCACAGCTTCAGTCTACATTAACTTCGGTTATTGGGGAAGCAAATTATGACGTCGGTCACTTATTCGGAGCTTCCGGAGGTGGCGGAAATGCAGGATGTATCGGCTGCGTTTGTACCAATGGCTCCAAAGGAAGCGGTTATACTTCTCCGGCAGATGCAATTCCTTCAGGAGATAATTTCGATATCGACTATGTAGCACACGAATTAGGACATCAGTTCGGCGGAAATCACACTTTCTCTATGAACAATGAAGGAACGGGAGCCAATATGGAGCCGGGTTCAGGATCAACCATCATGGGATATGCGGGAATTACTTCTCAGGATATTCAGCCGCACTCAGATGCTTTCTTCCACGCAATCAGCATTCAGCAGATTACCAATAATATCAAAGCAAAAACCTGCCCTACAAGCACAAATACAGGAAATTCAATTCCTACGGCAAATGCAGGTTTAGATTATACCATTCCGAAAGGAACACCGTTTATGTTAACAGGATCAGGAACAGATGCAAACGGAGATTCTTTAACGTACATCTGGGAACAAATGGACAATGCATCCTCTTCACAAACCGGAGCAAGTTCTGCGGCAAGCGCTACAAAAGCAACCGGACCAACGTTCAGATCATGGACGCCACAAACTACCCCGGTAAGATACTTCCCAAGAATGGCTTCAGTTTTGGCAGGAGCTACCACAACAGCAGGATCTGAGATTACTGTTGAAGCACTATCCAATGTAGCAAGAACGTACAATTTCAGATTTACAGTTCGCGACAACAGAGCCGGAGGTTCCGGAAATAACTCGGATGATGCAGTGATCACGGTAAACGGAACCGCAGGACCTTTCAGTGTAAGCTCTCAAAATACCGCAACAACAGTTACAGGAGGAACTTCCCAAACCGTAACATGGAATGTGGCAGGAACAACAGCGAATGGTGTAAATGCAGCCAACGTAGATATTCTTTGGTCTACAGACGGAGGAAATACATGGACTACTCTATTGGCGGGAACTCCAAACGACGGAACACAGGCGGTAACCATCCCGAATACGTCTACCACAACAGGAAGAATCATGGTAAAAGGTTCCAACCACATTTTCTTTGATGTGAATAATGCCAACATTACGGTAAATGCAGGTTCCGGAACTTCCGATACGACTGCTCCTACTGCTCCTACTCTTGCAGCTTCCGGAACAACTTCTACAAGTACCAATCTTTCATGGTCCGGAGCAACAGATAACGTAGGGGTTACAGGCTATGATGTTTATCAGGGCGCTTCATTAATAGGCTCTACCGCTTCTACTTCTTATACGGTATCCAGTTTATCTCCTTCTACTACATACAGCTTTACTGTTAGAGCTAAAGATGCAGCAGGAAACGCTTCGGTTTCCAGCAACACGGTTTCTGTAACCACTTTAGCAGGAACAGCGGTTTCTTACTGTTCTGCTTCAGCGAACAACACTGCTGATGAAAGAATAGGAAATGTAACATTTGGAAGCATTAACAATACTTCTACAGGAACGGCAGGTTACGAAAACTTCACTTCAGTTTCTACGAATGTAACAAGAGGTTCTGCATACTCACTTTCCATTACTCCGGTTTGGACATCAACCAAATATAATGAAGCTTATGCTGTTTATATTGATTATAACGGAGACGGAGATTTCGCAGACAGCGGAGAATTGGCTTGGTCTAAAACAGGATCTACAACAAGTCCGGTAACAGGATCTATCACGATTCCTTCAACAGCAACCGTAGGAACTACAAGAATGAGAGTGATGATGCAGTACAGCTCTGTACCTACATCTTCTTGTGGAACGTATACGTACGGTCAGGTAGAAGATTATACTTTAAATATTGTATCATCAGGAAGAGGAAATATTTTAGATACAAAAGATATGATTACAGATATCCGAGTGTATCCGAATCCTGCAAAAGATATTTTAAATATTTCAAATACAACGAACGAAGAGTATAAAATCTTCGACATGGGTGGAAAACTAATCAATTCAGGAAAACTTGAAAGAGGCGCGGTAAATGTAAGCGGTCTTATTAAAGGTGCTTACATGATCCAGATTGGAGAAGTCTCTAAGAGATTCATCAAAAACTAATTGCTTCACTCAATTAAGCTTTGAGGTAAAAGGCTGTCCGGAAACGGACAGTCTTTTTTATATTTAAAAACTAATAAGTGTAATTCTAAAACAATTGATACAAAATATACCATAATTATGGGATATTAATTAAAATCTTTTGAGCGTATTTTTGTCTCAAATAATTAAAAAAATACCCATGAAAAAAACATTATTGATCTTAGGTCTGGCTACCCTCTTTTCTTGTAATCGTGAAAATGAAAATTTAGGCATAACCGAACAGTCTTATTCTTCTTCAAAAACTGCCTCGTCCCGCAGTGGAGATATTGGAGCTTTAAGCATCGATTTCCTCCCCAACAATTTAGCATGTGAACTTGGTAAGCAGATACAACCTATAAGTACACTTCCCGATCCTTTTAACAACATGGCAACGAAGGTAAAAGTAAAAGCTGAATATGATGATTCTCCATTATCCGGAGTAATATCTTTACCAGAATTAATTGTTAAATATTTTGAAAACAGAGGCATTACAATTCAACAAATTATATACGATAATGAGATACCACATTCAGGTTCTTATTTCGCAAATAATTCCTACAAAGAATATACGTTTACAGAAGGAAGAACTACTATTCCAGAACCAAATGGTAGTGTATCTACATTCAATGTATTGACTTTCGATAACTATATGGAAAAGTATTACGCTTCAATGATTGTACAAAATGCCTACTCTAAAATTTCTCCTTACGTAATAAACAATTCTATTAAAGGAATAAGAATCTTTTATGAAGATTACAATTGCCCAGAGTTGGAAGAAGAAAGAAGAAACCTGAAAATTCAGGTCATATACAAATTAAATTACGCAACCCATACACCGATGCTGGAACCATAAATTATTTTTAAGCAGGACATTCTGAACATATGCTGAATAGTAAAGTACTATAAAAACATTTTAATTTTATAAATGCTGTCTTTAAAAGATGGCATTTTTTTATCTTTGCCTAAATAAAAAATATTCATGGATAAAATTGATAGTCTGAACCAGGTAGCAGAATTCCACACCACCTTTAAAGCCCCTATTTTAGATACCCCTCAAATTCCTTCACCGGAAAGATGCAACCTGAGAGTTGAACTTCTTCAGGAAGAGCTGAACGAACTGAAACAGGCAATTGCAGACAATAATATCGTAGAAATTGCAGATGCTTTATGCGATTTGCAGTATGTTTTAAGCGGAGCGGTTCTGGAATTCGGACTTGGCAGCAAATTTGTAGAGTTGTTCAACGAAGTTCAGCGTTCCAATATGTCGAAAGCCTGCGATAATGAAGAACAAGCACAGGAAACCGTTGAATTTTACAAAGCAAAAGACGTAGAATCATTTTATGAAAAATCCGGCGAGAAGTTTAATGTGTACAGACAGGCAGATCATAAAGTCCTGAAAAACAAATACTACTCTCCTGCCGATTTAAAGACAATTATTGAAAAATAGTATGAAAAAATTTATTACGAATTGTATGGCTGTTTCAGCTCTATTCATGGCAACACAACAGCTTACTGCACAGAAAGTGGTTGTAGGACGTGAAGTCGAAACCACTGCCGACGGAAAAATGCTTTTGGGAAATCAGCTTAAAAGTAAATTTCTTGAAGCTCCCTATTCCGACTGGTATGTAAAAGAGCATGATGAATATGCTTTGGATCAGAAAGCCATCGGAGAGCTTAAAAAAGGAAAGATCAACACGTATAACATTACCGTTTTCATGGGAACATGGTGCGAAGATTCTCACAGAGATTTTCCGAGACTCATGAAAATCCTTGAAGAGGTAAAATATCCGGAAGGCAAACTTACCATTATTG
This sequence comes from Chryseobacterium sp. HMWF035, assembly GCF_003094695.1. NCBI lineage: Bacteria > Pseudomonadati > Bacteroidota > Flavobacteriia > Flavobacteriales > Weeksellaceae > Chryseobacterium > Chryseobacterium sp. HMWF035. The sequence goes on from NZ_QEHP01000092.1 coordinate 20,556, forward strand.
CGGTAAACCGTAAAAAAGAATCCCCGAACGGCGAAGAAAGTCTTTTCAACATCCAGAAAGTTCCGACGATTATTGTTCAGAAATACGGAAAAGAATTGGGAAGAATTATCGAAATGCCTACATCAGGATACATCGAAAGAGATTTGGTGGAAATTCTGAAAAAAGATGACAGTTCTGTAATTAAAGAAATTTTTGGTAAATAAGGTTTGAGAAATAGTAAAGTTTTAATATCGTTTTTGGCGGGAGCTGCACTGGTAACGGTTTTGTTTTTCAGTTTAAAGTCAGGCTTTAATCTTAGTGAAAAAACCGAGAAATCAGATTATTATATTCTGACCAATCAGATTTCGAAAATGAACAAAATGGTGGTACTTGAGCAGAATACTTCTTCCATTCAGAAAACCAAAATGGGCTATGAATTTTTAGGCAAAGAAGTTTCCAGCAACAGCATCATTACGTATACAAAAACGAACGCTCAGGTTTCTTATGATCTTAACAAGATGAAAATGGAGGTAGATTCGATCAATAAAAAATTAGTGATTACCGAACTGCCCGATGCAGACATCAGAATTACGCCAAGTGTGGAAATCCAGTCGATGGACGATTCTTTTTTCAACAGAATTTCCGAAAAAGACATTAAAAACGTAACGCAGAAAGCGAAAGATACCGCTGTAAAATCCATCGATCAGAACAAGCTGAGAACGGAAGGAAGACAACAGCTAATGGAAAATCTTAATAATATTTTTGTTTTGGCAAAGGCTTTGAATTATACCATAGAAGACCAGACCGGAAAGCTGGGCATTTTAGGACTATAAAATTCAAAAGCTATGCATTCAGAAGAAAAAGAAAAACAGGAATCTGCAAATTCTGCGGAAACCAAAAAGCAAAATCAGGATTTTCCCGATATTCCTGCTTCATCAGAAAAGACAAATCCGTCCGATGTAGATAAGGAAGATGTTCAGAAATCTTCTCAAAACAACAAATCCGGAAAAACGGATAATACCGACGAAAAATAAAAAAGGTTCTGCTCAGTGAGCGGAACCTTTTTTAGAAAAAATCAAATAAAAATCAAATAGGTAATATGAACTACAACTGTCAATCTGCCCCGCTTGTCAACTACCGTAACTATTTGGCTGTTGACTTACGAAGCAAAACTGACATATTTTTAAACAATAGTTGATTTTCCGAGCTTTACATTTTCAAAATTGTAATACGATTTCTCGGAATATTTAATATAATCTGCGATAAAACTTCCCACTTCGCTGGTGGAATAAGGCTGTTCAGAATTCAGATCCACCGTAACGTATTTATTCTCAATGGCATATTCTACAGATTGTCTCAATTTTTCTGCTGCCTGTTCAAGCTGTAAATAATCCAGCATCATTGCCGTACTTAAAATGGAAGCAACAGGATTTGCAATTCCTTTTCCTTTTGCCTGCGGATAAGAACCGTGAATAGGCTCAAACAAAGCATTTTCTTTACCAATGGAAGCCGAAGGAAGCAAACCGATAGAACCGCCGATTACACTCGCTTCATCCGAAATAATATCTCCGAACATATTTTCGGTGACAATAACATCAAAATGTTTCGGATTTAAAATTAACTGCATTGCCGCATTATCTACAAACATAAAATCAAGTGCTACATCAGGATATTCTGCCGCAATTTCTTTACAGACCTTTCTCCACAATCTGGAAGTATCCAAAACGTTCGCTTTATCAATTAAAGTTAACTTTTTTCTTCTTTTCTGAGCCTCCTGAAAAGCCATATGAACAATAGGTGCGATTTCATCACGGTTGTATTTGCAGATATCATACGCATAACCCACTTCCTCATCCGTAAATTTTTCGCCAAAATAAATTCCGCTCACCAGTTCCCTGAAAATCTGAATATCTGTTCCTTCAATAATTTCCCTTTTCAAAGTACTTTTCTCAATTAAAGAAGCATATGTTTTCAAAGGCCGGATATTCGCAAAAAGCCCCAATTCTTTACGAAGTTTTAACAACCCTTGTTCCGGACGTACTTTGGCATCCGGATTATTATCGAAAGAAGGATCTCCGATCGCCCCGAAAAGCACCGCATCAGACGCTTTACAGATCTCCAGTGTTTCATCCGGCAGAGGATTTCCAGTCTTATAAATCGCTTCCGCTCCCATCAATCCGTATTTAAAATCAAACTGATACTGGAATGCTTCCGCGATGGAATCTAAAATTTTAATACTTTCTGCAACCACATCCGGCCCGATTCCGTCTCCCGGAAGCACTGCAATTTTAAAATTAGTTTTCATACACTTTTTGTGTTTTTAGTTCGAATTGTTCAATCGCCTTTTTTCTGCTGATTAAAAAATCAATATCATCATACCCATTCAGCAGACATATTTTTTTATAAGAATCTATTTCAAAACCTTCCGTTTTATCATTAAAGGTAATGGTTTGTTTTTCAACATCCACCAAAATTTCTTTTTCAGGATTTTCAGTAATCTCAGTTAAAATTTCTTTCAAAAAGTCCTCAGAAACTTTTACAGGCAATAATCCGTTGTTTAAAGCATTGCCCTTAAAAATATCCGCAAAAAAACTTGAAACAACCACCTTAAAGCCATAATCCGTTAAAGACCATGCAGCGTGTTCCCGACTGCTTCCGCAACCGAAATTGTTTCCGGCAACCAGAATTTCACCGCTGTATTTTGCGTTATTCAGGACAAAATCAGGATTCGGTTCATTCGTATGAACATCGTATCTCCAGTCTCTGAAAAGATTTTCGCCAAAACCTTTTTTATCAATACTCTTTAAAAATCTCGCCGGAATAATCTGATCCGTATCTATATTTTCTACAGGCAAAGGAATTGCTCTGGATTGTATAATGACTAATTTTTGCATTTTTTTTGAGCCAAAATAGTTTTAATTATTGTTTTTTTTCTTTTTCAGGAGCTATTTCCCGCTATCCACTCATACTCCTCGCTCCCTTGCTTTTGCCTTCGCTTGCTCCGGGGTAACCGTTTCTATCGGGGCTAAAAAGTGAATGGTTAATTTCACTTTGTGAGTCAATAGTCAATTTCTAAAATTCACTATTCACTATTCACAATTCACTTTTAAACTTATGTGCTCTTTTTTTCTATTTAAGTAGTAAGCTTAAAAAACTAAAGTGTTTAAATCTTTTGCTTCTTTTGTGGTAAAAAAGTTTAGACAAGTTTTAAGTAAATTAATCTCCATCAGTTTTCAAAGACGGAAATTCTTCCTTCCACAGCAACTTTTGCAGCCGTCAACGGACTTGCCAGAATCGTTCTCGCACCTTGTCCCTGTCTTCCCTCAAAATTTCTGTTCGAAGTGGAAACGCAATATTCTCCCTCCGGAATTTTATCGTCATTCATCGCTAAACACGCAGAACATCCCGGTTGTCTGATCTGGAAACCCGCTTCATTAAAAACCGTATCTAAACCTTCTTCAAAAATCTGTTTGGCAACCTGTTGAGAACCCGGAACAAGCCACGCATGAACATGATCCGACTTCCTTTTTCCTTTAACATAATTTGCCGCAGATCGGAAATCTTCAATTCTCGCATTCGTACAGCTTCCGATAAAAACATAATTCACTTTAATATCAGAAAGAGCCTGTCCCGCTTTCAAACCCATATATTTTAAAGCCTTCTCTTCAGATTCGTTCTGAGGATTCGGGATATTCTGACTGATGGAAATTCCCATTCCCGGATTGGTTCCATAAGTTACCATCGGATAAATTTCCGAAGCATCGAAAGAAAATTCCGCATCAAAAACCGCTCCTTCATCGGTTTTTAAAGTTTTCCAGTATTCCAGTTTTTCTTCCCATTCCTCGCCTTTTGGTGCGAAAGTTCTTCCTTTTACGTACTCAAAAGTCGTTTCATCGGGAGCAATCATTCCTCCTCGAGCACCCATTTCGATGCTCATATTACAAACCGTCATTCTTCCCTCCATCGACATTTCTTCGAAGACATTTCCGGCATATTCGCAGAAATACCCTGTTCCGCCATCGGTTCCCACTTTTGAAATAATGTACAAAATCACATCTTTAGGCTGAACATTTTTATTTAACTCACCATTTACGTTAATTCTCATCGATTTTGGCTTGTTCAGCAACAGACACTGGCTCGCAAAAACCTGCGCTACCTGACTTGTTCCGATTCCGAAAGCAATTGAGCCGAAAGCGCCGTGTGTAGAAGTATGGCTATCTCCGCAAACAATGCTCATTCCCGGCTGTGTAACACCTAATTCCGGAGCAATGATGTGAACAATTCCCTGATATTGATGTCCCAAACCATACAGTTCTATGTTGTTTTTCTTACAGTTTTCCGTTAACTGCTCCACCTGATTTCTGGATGATGCATCGCGAATCGGCCGATCCTGATCCAAAGTCGGAACATTATGATCCGCAGTTGCCACAATCTGTTTCGGTCTGAAAACTTCCAGATTTCTCGCTTCCAGTTCCGCAAAAGCCTGTGGACTGGTTACTTCATGGATGAGATGTTTATCAATATAAATAATCTGAGGTCCGTCCGGAATCGTCTCTACAACGTGCGCATCCCAGACTTTATCAAACAGTGTCTTTTTTGTATTCATTCTAATTTATGTAATGGAGAATCAATTTTTTTACCCTATTTTTCTTGTCACTTTTTCAATCATTGAACTTAAATCGTCATTATTCACGTCTTTTTTACCGTCAGCAATTTTCAAAAACTCCTGATACAGAAAATCAAGTTCATTTTTAGTAACTTCAAAACCAATATGTTTAAATCTGTATGCCAACGCCGAACGTCCGCTTCTTGCTGTTAAAACAATGGTAGAAGCATTCACGCCCACTTCCGCAGGATCAATAATTTCGTAAGTTTCCCTGTTTTTAATGACTCCGTCCTGATGGATTCCGGAACTGTGCGCAAAAGCATTCGCTCCCACAATCGCTTTGTTCGGCTGAACCGGCATTCCCATCAATTCAGAAACCAAAACACTCATGGGATTGAGCATTTTGGACTGAACGTCAGTATATAATTCTAAATATGGATGCTGTTTTAAAATCATCACCACTTCTTCCAGTGCCGTATTTCCGGCTCTTTCTCCCAATCCGTTGATGGTGCATTCTATCTGTCTTGCTCCGTTGATGACTCCTGCAATAGAATTGGCGGTTGCCATTCCCAGATCGTTGTGACAGTGACAGGATAAGATCACGCGATCAATGCCTTTTACATTTTCTTTCAGGTATTTTATTTTTACACCGTACTCTTCAGGAAGACAATATCCCGTTGTATCCGGAATATTAAGCACGGTTGCCCCTGCTTTTATCACTTCTTCGCAAACTCTTGCCAGATAATCATTGTCTGTTCTTCCTGCATCTTCCGCATAAAATTCCACGTCTTCTACATACGATTTGGCATATTTTACCGCCTGAACCGCTCTTTCAACAATATCTTCCCTGTTTGAATTGAATTTAAATCTGATATGGGAATCCGAAGTTCCGATTCCGGTATGAATTCTCGGTCTTTTGGCGTATTTTAATGCTTCGGCTGCGGTATCAATGTCTTTTTGGTTGGCTCTCGTCAATCCGCAGACTTTCGCATTTTTTACTAATTTTGAAATCTCCGAAACCGAATGAAAATCTCCGGGACTGGAAATCGGGAAACCGGCTTCAATAACATCCACTCCGAGTTCATCCAGTTTTTCGGCTATAATTAATTTTTGCTCGGTATTTAATTTACAGCCGGGAACCTGCTCTCCATCACGCAGCGTTGTATCAAAAATTTCGACTTTTTCGGATTTCATAATGAAGTTTTTACTTAATTTTGATTCAAAACTAGAAAGATGAAACGTTTATTCAGTTTCGGTTTTTATAAAAAATACAATACTCGAAATATTGTTTTTTAATTTCAATTATTTGATTATCATTATTTTAAATTTTAAAAATTTACAATGGCAGAATTGCATAAAGATTTTTTATTCGTACTCATTAAATCACTGACAACTTCAGAAAAAAGGCAATTCACCTTGTATGTAAACCGTCTCGGAATTAACGCGGACGCCAAATTTCTTCTTCTTTTTTCAGAACTGGATAAGATGAAGGAATACGATGAACATGTCATCATCAACAAAAAAATTTCGACCAAACAACAGTTATCGAACCTGAAAGCGCATCTTTACAAGCAGATTCTGGTGAGTTTACGAATGAACCCGAGTCATCAGAATTACAGAATTCAACTGCGTGAACAGCTTGATTTTGCGAATATTTTATACCAAAAAGGGCTCTATAAACAGGCATTAAAAATTTTAGACAAAGCAAAACAGACTGCTTTAGAACTGGATGAAAAAAGTATTGCTTCGGAAATTATCGATCTGGAAAAAGTAATTGAATCCCAGTTTATTACACGGAGTATTGAAGGTAGAGCCGATGAACTGATCAGACAATCCACGGAAATCAGCAAACAGAATCATTATGCGACAGAATTATCCAATCTTTCGCTGAAACTGTACAGTGAAATGCTGACAAAAGGTTATGTGAAAAATGATGAAGACCGTGCCGAAATCATGCAGATCTTCAATGCGCAGATTCAGAAAATCAACTTTAAAAAGCTGAATTTTACGGAGAAATTATGGTATTTTAAAGCGCACGTCTGGAAAAACCAATTGCTTCAGGAATATAAATATACGTTGAAATATGCCTTTCAATGGGTGGATTTATTTCACAAAAATCCTGAAATGATCGTGAGTCATCCCGTTTGGTACATTAAAGGAAATACCTACCTGCTGAAAATCTTATTCCTTTACGGAAATGTTGATATTCTTGAGGAAAGTTTCAAGGATTTCAATGAGGTTGTTCATTCTTCAAGTTTTGCTCAAAATGAAAACCTGCAATCGCTTATTTTTCTGACACATTACAATACTTTAATGAACATTCACTTTGTGAAAGGCGAATTCTTTTCCGGCTCGAAATTAATTCCTGAAATCGAGCTGAAAATGGATAAGCTCCGGGATAAAATTGATGAGCATCATTTCATGATTCTTTATTTAAAAATGGCAGCGATGTTCTTTGGAAGCAGGAAATTTGAGGAATCCATCAGTTATTCATTGAAAGTGATCGAATCCAAAGGAAATGTTCAGGAAGATCTACTCTTCCACACCCGGATTTTGATTCTGATGGCAAAACATGAATCCGGAAACGATGAAGATTATGATGAATTTATAAAAGCAACTTTAAAATTCACCAAAAAGATGAAAAAGCCGGATGAATTCCATTTTGAAAGCATTCATTTTTTCAAAAATCTGAATAATATAACACCAGACAAACAATTGGAATCTTTTAAAAAATTTGATGAAAAATTAACTCTTTTTTCTGAAAATGAATACTACAGAAGGTCTTTGCTGTACATTGATATTCACGGTTGGGTACAGTCTAAAGTGAGAAATGTGGATGTTATTGAGATTATTAAAGAAAAAGTACGGTACAAAAGAAAGCATCAGTCTTAATTTAACCTATTCATAATTAGACCGTTGGTTAAACGTTAATTATTTATAACGGTATTCTGAGATTTTTCGTATTAAATCTCGTCTCAAAAATGCGTGAAAGTAGTATTTTAAATAAAAAATCCGTATTTTTGCATCTTAAAATTTCTTAGTAAACAATGATAAAAATTACACTTCCAGACAATAGTGTCAGAGAATTCGAGGCGGGAGTTACTCCGCTAGATGTGGCAAAATCTATAAGCGAGGGATTGGCTAGAAATACCATTTCCGCAGTTGTAAACGACAAACAAGTAGAGACGACCACACCTATAACCACGGATGCTACGGTACAATTGCTAACCTGGAATGATGATCTTGGAAAGAAGGCTTTCTGGCATTCTTCTGCCCACCTTTTGGCGCAGGCAATCCTTGAGTTTTATCCTAATGCTAAGTTAACCATTGGTCCTGCCATCGAAAAAGGATTCTATTATGACGTAGATTTCGGGGACGAAAGTTTATCTGATAAAGATTTCGAAAAGATCGAAAAGAAGGTTTTGGAAAATGCTAAAAAAGGATCTACATTCTCTTTATATCCGGTTTCTAAAGAAGAAGCTCTAAAAGTATATGCAGACAATCCTTATAAAGTGGAACTGATTTCTAATCTTAATGATGGGGAAATCACTTTCGTAACGCATGATAACTTTACAGATCTTTGTCGTGGTGGACATATTCCGAACACAAGTATTGTAAAGGCAATGAAGATTTTAAATGCTGCCGGAGCATACTGGAGAGGAAACGAAAAAAATCCTCAGTTAACAAGAGTTTATGGTATTTCTTTCCCAAAACAGAAAGATTTGACAGAATATCTTGAACTTTTAGAAGAGGCTAAAAAAAGAGACCACAGAAAACTGGGTAAAGAACTTGGAATTTTCGCTTTCTCTGAAAAAGTAGGTCAGGGATTGCCTTTATGGTTGCCAAAAGGAGCTGCTTTAAGAAAAAAATTAGAGAATTTCCTTTCTGAAGCTCAGAAAAAAGCAGGTTACGAGTTTGTAATTTCTCCGCATATCGGTGCGAAGGAATTGTATGTAACTTCCGGTCACTGGGATAAATACGGAGCAGACAGCTTTCAGCCGATTAAAACTCCGAATGAAGGGGAAGAATTCATGCTGAAACCGATGAACTGTCCACATCACTGTGAAATCTACAAAACTTCACAATGGAGCTACAGAGATTTGCCTAAAAGATATGCAGAATTCGGTACCGTTTACAGATATGAGCAAAGTGGTGAGCTTCACGGTTTAACGAGAGTTCGTGGATTTACTCAGGATGATGCGCATTTGTTCTGTACTCCGGATCAGTTGATGGATGAGTTTAAGAAAACGATTGATTTGGTTCTTTATGTTTTCGGATCATTAGGTTTTGCTGATTTTACCGCTCAGATTTCTTTAAGAGATCCTGAAAATAAAGAAAAATACATCGGAACCGACGAAAACTGGGAGAAAGCAGAAAATGCCATCGTAACAGCAGCAACGGAAAAAGGGTTGAATACAGTAACTGAATATGGTGAAGCCGCATTCTACGGTCCTAAACTGGATTTTATGGTGAAAGATGCTTTAGGCAGAAAATGGCAGCTTGGAACGATTCAGGTGGATTATAACTTACCGGAAAGATTTGATCTTTGGTATACAGGAAGCGATGGCGAAAAGCACAGACCGGTCATGATCCACAGAGCGCCGTTTGGTTCTATGGAGAGATTCATTGCGATTCTTATTGAAAATACAGCGGGAGATTTCCCATTGTGGCTGGCTCCTGATCAGTTTATCATTCTTCCGATCAGTGAAAAATACGTAGATTATGCTAAAAAAGTTTCTCAATTACTGGAAAATCACGATATTAGCGGATTAATTGACGACAGAAACGAAAAGACGGGTAAAAAGATCCGTGATGCCGAATTAAAGAAGATTCCATTCATGATTGTAGTGGGAGAAAATGAAGAAAAGGATGGCACAATTTCTGTAAGAAGACGTAGCGAAGGCGATTTAGGAGTAATGAAGATCGAAGATTTCGTTGCTTATTTTAAAGAACAGTCAAAAACAGGATTTGAGTTTAACGCTTAAATCTGAAAGAATATGATTCTGAATAACTGAAAATTACTTTTTATTCAGAATGATTGATAAAAATAGAAGTTAACCAATAAAATTATAATACAATAGCACAAAGATTTAACAACAGGGGCCCACAGAGACGTCCGGTACAGGAGGACGCACACTTGATCAACGATAAAATTCGTGTGAGAGAGCTTCGTTTGGTGGGCGATAACGTAGAGCCGGGAGTTTATCCTACTGATAAGGCAAGACAGATTGCGCAGGAGCAGGAATTGGATCTTGTAGTAATCTCCGATAAGGCTGAACCGTTTATTGCAAGGATTCTGGACTATAAAAAGTTCTTATACGAGCAAAAGAAAAAGCAGAAGGAATTAAAAGCTAAGCAGGTAAAAGTAGTTGTGAAAGAAATCCGTTTCGGACCTCAGACAGATGAGCACGATTACGAATTCAAAAAGAAACATGCTGAGAAATTCCTTGAAGAAGGTTCAAAATTAAAGACCTACGTATTTTTTAAAGGACGTTCGATTATCTTTAAAGACCAGGGAGAAATCTTACTTTTAAAACTTGCTCAGGAATTGGAGCACGTTGGAAAAGTAGACCAGCTTCCTAAGCTTGAAGGAAAAAGAATGATTATGATGATGAGTCCTAAAAAACCAGCTAAATAATCTACAGCCGGATCTACGGATCTGAAACTAAAATATACAGCCTCAAATTATTTTTGAGGCTTTTGCTTTTATAGCAATTTAATTTTAATGAATCAGATTAAAGTTATGTTGTAAAATGTACATTAATTATTAAATATTTTTTAATTTTTAACATAGATCAAGATTGTCCATTTAATTTACTGCTACATTTGCTTTAGAAAATAAGACAACAGTCAATTTATTTAAGAATTAAAATTGAATAACAAATTAAACAACAAAGCAATGAGTACATTAAAATTAAAAGACGGAACAGAAATTTTTTACAAAGATCAGGGAGAAGGACCAGTATTGATGTTTCACCATGGATGGCCTTTATCTTCTGATGACTGGGATGCACAGGTGATCTTCTTTTTGCAGAGAGGTTACAGGGTAATTGCTCACGACAGAAGAGGTCACGGACGTTCCAGCCAGAATATTTATAATCATACGATTGAACAATATGCTTCTGATGCCGCAGAATTGGTAGAATTTCTGGATCTGAAAGATGTTGTGCATATCGGACATTCTACAGGAGGTGGTGAAGTGATCCGTTATGTAAACAAATATGCCAACGGAAGAGCAAAAAAAGCAGTATTGATAAGCGCAGTTCCTCCGGTAATGGTAAAAAGCGAAAACAATCCGGATGGCGTTCCGATGGAGGTTTTTGACAACATCAGAGAGCAGACTTTAAATAACAGAAATCAGTTTTTTATGGATTTAACGGTTCCTTTCTACGGTTACAACAGAGAAGGTGCTGTAGTGAAGCAAGGTGTACAGACCAACTGGTGGAGACAGGGAATGATGGGAGGAATTGTGGCTCATTATGACGGAATCAAAGCTTTTTCTGAGACAGATTTTACAGAAGACCTGAAAGCTGTTGATATTCCGGTACTGTTGCTGCACGGTGAAGACGACCAGATTGTGCCTATTGAAAATTCCGCTATAAAATCTGCTAAATTATTGAAAAGCGGTAAGCTGATTACTTATCCGGGATTCCCTCACGGAATGCCTACTACTGAACATCAGACGATTAATAAGGATCTTCTGGAATTTATTGAGGCTTAATTTTTTCTACATATAAGTAAAAGCAGCAATCAGAGTATTTTGGTTGCTGTTTTTTTATTTCAAGCGGCTTTGCCGGAACTTTTCAGTAATTTTTATTCAAAAATATTTACAAAGTTTGTCATTCTGAAAGGATATCAACAATACATTGAAATACTGTGTTTAGATGCTTTCAGCATGACAGATATTATGGATATTCGTTTACTATTTATATTGGGAACTGCCACTCTAGCCCTGATTGGAACGACATCCTTTTTGGTTGCGGGCGGAGCGTAGCGGAGTCCGCAACCAAAAAGATACAGTGGAAAGCAGGAAACAGCTTCAAATAAAATTTATCTCACAAAAACGGTAATACCTAAAGCTTCATACACTTCCCTATTCTATTCAAAAAAATCTTTTTCAAATCTCGAAATTTTTCCTTAATTTTGCAGACTATTATTCCGGGCAATCGGAAATAGCCAAAACAGATATTGATAACAAAACAATAAAAAGCAAAACAATGCCAAAATTAAAAACGAAATCAGGTGCTAAGAAACGTTTTGCTCTTACCGGATCTGGTAAGATCAAAAGAAAGAACGCTTACAAAAGCCACATCTTAACGAAGAAAGAAACGAAGCAGAAGAGAAATCTTACTACGACTTCTTACGTTGCTGCTGTGGACGAGAAAAGCGTATTGCGTCAATTAGCAATTAAGTAGTTTTTATAAATCTATAGTCGGTTTATAAGAATTCAAACAAATTCAACATTTTAACCCTGAAATGGAGCCACTAAGAGTAATGAAATAATTACCGCACATTTCAAAAAAACAATTTAAATTATGCCAAGATCAGTAAATTCGGTAGCTTCAAGAGCTAGAAGAAAGAAAATTTTTAAGCACGCTAAAGGTTATTTCGGAAGAAGAAAGAACGTTTGGACGGTAGCTAAAAACGCGGTAGAAAAAGCAATGCAATATGCTTACCGTGGTAGAAAAGAGAAGAAAAGAAATTTCAGAGCACTTTGGATTACTCGTATCAACGCGGGAACCAGAGAGCACGGAATGTCTTACTCTCAGTTTATGGGGGCTCTTAAAAAGAACAACATTGAGCTTAACAGAAAAGTTTTAGCAGATTTAGCAATGAATCACCCTGAAGCTTTCAAAGCAGTTGTAGATCAAGTAAAATAATGTAAAATTTTTGTTATCAATATAAGTCCCAGGTTTTTTGCTTGGGATTTTTTTATTATTTACATTTGCGTAATATTATTAAATTTATAAAATTTTCCTTTAAAGTGAAAAAAATAACTACTCTTCTGCTGTTTTCATTAGGAACATATGCATTTCAGGCTCAAAGTTTTATTCAGGCTTATCAGAACAGAGCTAATCTGGTTACCCAGACCAATATAACAACATTACTTCAGGAATTTGGGAATCTTGGCGTAAAAACAACGGGTTCTACAGCCAATACCAATGCTCTGAACTGGCTTAAAGCAAAATATCAGTCTTACGGTTATACAGCAAGTCAGATCGTAGAAGATCCGTTTACTTTCGGAAGTTCTACAAGTTCTAAAAATTTAATTATTACCAAAACAGGAACCGTTTATCCGAATACGTACGTTATTATCTGCGGACATTACGACACGATTACCGGTCCCGGAGTAAGCGATAACGGAAGCGGAACTTCTATTATTCTGGAAGCGGCAAGAATTTTAAAAGACATTCCGACAGAGTATTCTATTAAATTCATCCACTTTTCCGGTGAAGAACAGGGATTACAGGGAAGTGCACATTATGTAAACAGTGTGGTTTTCCAGAACAGTGTCCGTCAGTTAAACATCAAACTGGTTTTTAATTTAGATCAGGTGGGTGGAAAAATAGGCAATTCTAATGTTGCCATCAACTGCGAAAGTGACCAAAGCGGACAGACAGGAAACAATGCTGCCTCTCTTTCCGTTACACAGCAGCTTGCAGCATGTACAACGCTGTATTCACCATTACAGACGGTAATGTCGAACGCCTACTCTTCCGATTATATGCCTTTTGAAGCGAAAGGAGACATTATTACAGGCTTTTACGAAACGGTAAGAAGTTATAATGAACATACCGTAAACGATACTTTTGCCAATGTAGACCCCACTTATGTTTTCAACGTAGGAAAGGCGGCTGTAGGAGCTTTACAGCATTTTGCAACAGCCTCTACAAGTTTACTGGCTACGGACGAAAAAACGGTAAATCATTTAGAATCTGTAAAAGTCTATCCCAACCCGACAAAAGACTTTTTAAATATTGAACTTCCAAAAGATGTTAAAAACTTCAGTCTAGAAATTTCGGATATGAACGGAAGACTTATTTTAAATAAGGAAAACGAAACTAAGGTAAATGTTTCAGGATTAACAAACGGAACGTATATCGCAACGATTAAAACAAAAGACCAAAAAGCGGTAAGAAAAGTTATTATCGGAAAATAATCTTTTGGTCTGCATAACAATTAAAATCCTGAACTTTTGTTTAGGATTTTTTTATTGTTACATTTGCACATTATTATTAAAAATATAAAAATTGATCATCAAGTGAAAAAAATCCCTACATTTCTGCTCTTTTCTTTATCTGCTTTCAGTTTAAATGCGCAATCTTTTATTCAGGCGTATCAGGACAGAGCCAATATGGTAACCCAGACCAATATTACTACAAATTTACAGGAATTTGCCAATTTAGGGATAAAAACAACAGGTTCTACAGCCAACAACAATGCATTCAACTGGCTTAAAAATAAATATCTGGCTTTCGGATATTCTGCAGCCCAGATTTCGGAAGATGCCTTCACTTATAACGGCAACAGTTCAAAAAATTTAATCATAACAAAAACAGGAACGGTTTATCCTAATAAATATGTTATCATTTGCGGACATTTCGACAGTATTAACGGTCCCGGAGTAAACGACAACGGCAGCGGAACATCCATTATTCTGGAAGCTGCAAGAATTCTTAAAAATGTTCCTACGGAATATTCGGTTAAATTCATTCATTTTTCAGGCGAGGAACAGGGACTGATTGGAAGTTCGCATTATGTAAACAATGTTGTCTATCAGAATAATATCAAACAATTAGATATCAAATTGGTGTTTAATCTGGATCAGGTTGGCGGAAAAATGGGCAATAACAACAACACGATCTATTGTGATGAAGATCAGGGAGGTTTATCCGGTAACAATGCAGCATCATCAGATGTTACCCAGCAATTAAGAAACTGTACGGCCCTCTATTCTCCGCTTTTAACAGCGGTAGATCCGGCTGAAGATACAGATTATATTCCTTTTGAAGGAAAAGGTGAAGTGATTACAGGCTTTTTTGAAAGAATCAGAAGTAATTATCCTCATACTTCAAACGATACATTTGCCAACACAGATCCTGTTTATATCTACAATGTCGGAAAAGCTTCTGTTGGTGCTTTGCAGCACTTTGCAGTAGCATCAGCATCTTTATTAAAAACAGAAGAATTACTTTCCAACAATCCATTGGAATTAATAAAAATCTATCCTAATCCGGCGAAAGATTTTTTAAATATTGAACTTCCAAAAGATGTTAAAAATTTCAAGATTGAAATTTCGGATATGAACGGAAGACTTGTTTTAAACAAGGAAAATGAAACGAAAGTAAATGTTTCAGGACTAACAAACGGAACGTATATCGCAACGATTAAAACAAAAGACCATAAAGCGGTAAGAAAAATAATGATCGGAAAATAATTTTTGATTCTCTATAAAATTAAAATCCTGAACTTTTGTTTAGGATTTTTTTATTATTACATTTGTATATCAATCAAATTACAAAAATTAATATCAAAATGAAAAAGACTTCTACATTTCTGCTCTTTTCTTTATCTGCTTTAAGCTTCAATGCACAATCTTTTATTCAGGCTTATCAGGACAGAGCTAATATGGTGACACAGACCAATATTACAACAAACTTACAGAATTTTGCCAATCTAGGGATTAAAACCACGGGCTCAACAGCAAATAATAATGCTTTCAACTGGCTTAAAAATAAATATCTGGCTTTCGGATATTCTGCAAACCAGATTTCGGAAGATGCCTTCACTTACAACGGCAAAAGTTCAAAAAATTTAATCATAACTAAAACAGGAACCGTTTATCCTAATAAATACGTTATCATTTGCGGACATTTCGACAGTATTAACGGTCCCGGAGTAAACGACAACGGCAGCGGAACATCCATCATTCTGGAAGCTGCAAGAATTTTAAAAGACGTTCCTACAGAATATTCGATTAAATTTATCCATTTTTCTGGTGAAGAACAGGGACTTATTGGAAGTTCACATTACGTAAATAACGTTGTTTATCAAAATAATATTAAGAAATTAGACATTAAATTAGTCTTTAATCTGGATCAGGTTGGCGGAAAAATGGGCAATAATAACAATACGATCTATTGTGATGAAGATCAGGGAGGTCTGTCGAGCAATAATGCAGCTTCAGCAAACGTTACACAGCAATTGCGAAACTGTACTGCTTTGTATTCTCCTCTTCTAACGGCAGTAGATCCGGCTGAAGCTACAGATTATATTCCTTTTGAAAGAAAAGGCGAAATTATTACAGGCTTTTTTGAAAAAATCAGAAGTAATTATCCTCATACTTCAAACGATACATTTGCTAATACAGATCCTGTTTATATTTATAATGTAGCAAAAGCTTCTTTGGGAGCTTTACAGCACTTTGCAGTAGCAGCAAATTCTTTACTGAAAAAAGAAGCGTTACTTTCTGGAAATTCTATAGAATCTATAAAGGTCTATCCCAATCCTGCGAAAGATTATTTAAATATCGAACTTCCGGAAGATGTTAAAGATTTCAGTCTTGAAATTTCAGATATAAATGGCAGGCTTGTTTTAAATAAGGAAAATGAAACGAAAGTAAATGTTTCAGAATTACCAAACGGAACGTATATCGCAACAATTAAAACAAAAGACCAAAAAGCGGTAAGAAAAATAATTATTGGAAAATAATGAGCTAGCAAAATCCTGAGTTTCTTTCTCAGGATTTTTTATTTCTATATTTGTAAAATAGTAAACTAATTACCAATATGAAATTCAAAAAAATAACAGCCATTTTTCTTTTTTCGGTAACTGCCGTTGGATTTCAGGCACAAACATTTATTCAGGCTTATCAGGACAGAGTTAACCTATTAAAAAAAGAGGACATCATATCAAATTTAAAGGAATTTGAGAAATTGGGTGTTAAAACTACAGGTTCTGTAGAAAATGAAAATGCGCTGAACTGGATCAAAAGCAAATACTTATCTTACGGATATTCCGAAAACCAGATGGAAGAAGATCCTTTTTCTATTGGAAAATTAAAATCTAAAAACCTGATCATCACTAAAAGAGGAACGGTGTATCCCGATAAATATATTATTATTTGCGGGCATTTCGACAGTATTAACGGTCCCGGAGTAAACGATAACGGAAGCGGAACATCCATCATTCTGGAAGCCGCAAAAATCCTGAAAGATATCCCAACTGAATATTCCATAAAATTCATTCATTTTTCAGGAGAAGAACAGGGATTGTACGGAAGCAGACATTATGTAAATGAGGTCGTTTATCAGAACAAAACCAGGCAGATTGATATAAAAATGGTCTTCAATCTGGATCAGGTTGGTGGTAAAAAAGGAATGTTCAATGATACTGTTTTTTGTGACGAAGATCAGGGAGGAAGCTCAAAAAATAATGAAGCTTCTAAACAGGTAACAAAAGAATTAATGACCTGCACAACACTGTATTCTCCATTACAGGCAAAAACTGATCCCGCAGAAGATACCGACTACATCTCTTTTGAAAAAAAGGGTGAAGTAATCACCGGATTTTTTGAATATCTCAGAAGCGATCTTCCTCATACTGCGGATGATACCTTTGCAAATACTGATGTTCAGTATGTTTTTAATATTGGTAAAGCGGCAATCGGCGCATTGCAGCATTTCGCTGTCGCATCGAAAAAATAGAGATAATCGAATTGTTCTAAAAAAGCCAGCCGAAAAATCCGACTGGCTTCTAATTTATCCGGCTCTTGTACCGCCTTTTGCAGTATCAGAATTGGGAGGTTTTACTTCTTTTAATTTTCCCTTTTCAGGGTTAATTTTTCCTTTACTTTCCGGTTCGGTTTTGGATTGCTGATTTTCTTTGTTGTCTTCTTTCATGGGATAATTTTTTAATGAATTGTATTTAAAACACATAAGGTACTGTGTTAATATGCAAATTATTTTTTAAATTTGTTTAAACTATTTTTTGGGAAAGCTATTGTTTATCCCGTTCAGACAGGCGAAACCCTGTCTGTATTTTTATTTTCTTCATAATTCATATTGAATTCTTCCTCTTTTTTCCAGAGAACGTAGATTAAACACAATAACTTTCTCGCTACGGCTGTTACCGCTATTTTTTTTGCAGGTTTCCGTTCCGTTAAATTTTTGTAAAAAGATTTCATCGAGGGATTAAATCTACTGGCACACAATGCCGGCATATAGAGCGCGTACCGAATAAAGCTATTTCCTTTTTTCGAAATTCTTGTTTTTCCCTCTCTGCTGCCAGACTGGTTCTGCTGTATATCAAGACCTGCATAACTGGTAAGTTGTTTGGAATTGGAGATTAAGGCAAATGCATTTGTTTCAGCCACAACGCAAACAACTGTTATAAAACTCACTCCCGGGATCGTGCATACCCGCTGTATTTTATCATAAAAAGAGCGGTCTGTCATCACCAAAGTTCTTATCTCTGCCTCTATCTCCAGTGCCTGAGTTTCGAGCAATGCAATCTGTCTTTTTAATCTTTGTTCTGTACTTTCAGGGCATTGACAACTGTAAAACCTTGCATGAAGCTGGTTTTTGACCTGATTTATTTTATATTTTATCTCACGATACTCTCTGCTTAAGAACTTAAGCTCCCGCATGATTCCGGATGGTTTTTGCCAAAATCCAAGTCTTCTTTCCAAGCCCAGCCTACATAAAACTTCAGCATCTACCTTATCCGTTTTCGTGTTTATGTTCAAACTTTTGACATAGTGTTTTACCATATTGGGCAATAAAACCGATGCTTTACAGTCGTTTTCTGTGAGATAATAAATCAGATTTTCATAATAAACTCCTGTAGCTTCCATTACATACATCAAATTTTCTGTAACCTGAAGATCTGAAACCCAATGCAGCAGTGCCTTAAAACCAGTTTCATTATTCGAAAACCTTTTGTTATTTTGCAGCTTATGATTCTGGTCAGAATCTATACATCCGATACAGCAATCAAGATGATCCTTGGATATGTCAATGCCAACACATTGTTTTTTCATAATATTATTTTTTATAAAGCCGCAGTTTCCGATCATCTTTTCTCGTAATTATCCGGGATATTTATTCATTCCCTAAGTACTGTTCAGATTTTGGAGAAACTTAGAGACAGAGAATCTTTCTTATCACGGTATATTAAAATCAAATCAACTACCTGTCACAAAATATTTCTTCTGTCCCTTAGCTTTTTGGTTATCCTAATATAAACGTAAATTTTTGATATGCAAACATACGAGTCACAAAAATAAGCTGAAATTTCATTTAAAACAGTTTAAAAAATTTTCGATTTTATTCTTTTGATAGCTTTGAATATTCTAATTCTTGCAACATAATGGTCTTTTGCCTCTTTTGCGGTTGATTCTTAATGAGTTTAGAGATAAAAATACAACTTTATCAGTTTCTGGAAAGCAAAATTTCTTCAATATCTTTCAGTGTAAAATTCTTGGCTTTCAGTAAAATTAAAAGGTGATACAGCAGATCTGCCGCTTCATTTTTAAACAAGTCATCGTTGCTGTCTTTGGCTTCGATCACCACTTCTACGGCTTCCTCTCCCACTTTCTGAGCCATTTTATTGATGCCTCTCTGGAACAATGAATATGTGTAAGAACCTTCTGTTTTTTCATCAATTCTTTGGCTTATTTTTTCTTCCAGTTCATACAGAAAACCTTTAGAATCTTTATCACCGAAACAACTGAAGCTTCCGGTGTGGCAGACAACGTTCGTAGGAATTGCTTTAATTAAAACCGTATCCTGATCGCAGTCTATCGCAATATTTTTAACCATTAAAAAATTTCCGGACTCTTCACCTTTTGTCCAGAGTCGGTTCTTGGAACGGCTGAAAAACGTTACAATTCCTTCTTTTTTGGTTTTTTCAAAAGCTTCTTCGTTCATGTAACCCAACATTAAAACCTGTAACGTTCTGTCGTCCTGAATAATCACCGGAACCAAGCCTTCACTTTTATTAAAATCGATATTCATCGTACTGCAATTTTTTTAAATTTTAAATTATTTTTCAAATCCTGAATCTGCACTTCTCCAAAATGGAAAATACTTGCTGCCAAAGCTCCTGTTGCTTTGGTCTGATTAAAAACGGCTTCAAAATCTTCCATTTTTCCGGCGCCTCCGGAAGCTATAACAGGAATATTTACATTATCGGAAATTAACTTCGTTATTCTGAGGTCAAAACCGTTTTTTGTACCATCGCCATCCATTGAAGTAAGAAGAATTTCTCCCGCTCCCAGTTCTTCCGCTTTCTTTGCCCAGTCCAATGTCTTCAGATCCGTTATTTCCCTTCCTCCTTTTACGTGAACCCAATCCGATCCGTTTACCAGTCTTGTATCAATTGCAACCACAACACACTGGCTTCCGAATTCTTTTGATAACTCAGAAATTAAAGCCGGATTTTTAACTGCCGAAGAATTGATACTGATCTTGTCTGCTCCTGCTTCCAAGAGTCTTCTTACATCTTCCACCGTTGAAATTCCGCCGCCGACGGTAAAAGGAATACTTAATTCTGCTGCGATTTTCTGTACCAGTCCGGCAAAAGTTTTCCGTTCTTCTATCGTTGCGGTAATATCCAGAAAAACCAATTCGTCTGCGCCTTCTTTTTCATATCTTTTGGCAAGTTCTACAGGATCTCCCGCATTTCTTAATCCTTCAAAATTAATTCCTTTCACCGTAGTTCCGTCTTTGATATCCAGACACGGAATAATTCTTTTTTTAAGCATTTTCAATAAAATTTTGGAGTTGCTGCAAACTGATTCTGCCTTCATAAATTGCCTTTCCGATAATCGTTCCGGAACAGCCGATGTTTTTCATCTGTCCGACATCTTCAATACACGAAATTCCGCCGCTTGCAATTAACTGAACTGCTGTCTTTTCTACAATTTCTCTGTACAATTCATCCGATGCACCCTGAAGCATTCCGTCTTTGGAAATATCCGTGCAGATCACGTTTTTAATTCCTTTATTTTTATATTTGAGAATAAAATCAATCACATCCAGTTGGCTTTCTTCCAGCCAGCCCGAAGTTTTTATCTTGCGGTTTTCGCAATCGGCTCCGAGAATAATTTTTTCCGGACCGTATTTTTCAATCAGATCAAAACAGAAATCAGGATCCTGAACGGCGATACTTCCAATCGTAATCTGCTTTGCTCCAGAATTAAAGGCAGTTTCAATGTCTTCCAGAGTTTTCAGTCCGCCCCCGAAATCAATTTCCAGAGAAGTCTCTTTTGCAATGGTTTCTAAAACCTTTTGGTTAACAATATGTTTAGATTTTGCACCGTCAAGATCCACCAAATGAAGATATCGGATGCCAAAACTTTCAAATTCTTTGGCGACTTCAAGAGGATTTTCATTGTATATTTTTTTGGTATCGTAATCTCCTTTCGACAAACGAACGCATTTTCCGTCGATGATGTCTATAGCGGGAATAATTTTCATATTCAGTTTTATTGTTTTAAAAAGTTTTCCAGTAAACGGCTTCCTATATCTCCTGATTTTTCGGGGTGAAACTGCATCGCATAGAAATTATCCTTTTGCAGAGAAGCGCTGAACGGCAGAATGTAATCGCAAACTGACGTTGTATTTTCCGATAATTCGCAATAGAAACTGTGAACGAAATACACATCGCTGTTTTCTTCAATGCCTGAAAATATCCCGGATTTAAAATCTGAAATCGTATTCCATCCCATGTGCGGAACAATATTATTTGCAGGAAACTTTTTTACATCGATATCAAAAATTCCCATCCCGACTGTGTTTCCCTCTTCATTCTTTTTACACATGAGCTGCATTCCCAGACAAACGCCTAAAACAGGCTGTTTTAAAGTCGGAATTAACTGATCCAGACCTTTTTCCTTTAGTAATTTCATGGTAGAAGATGCTTCACCAACTCCGGGAAAAACAACTTTGTCGGCTTTTCTTATCAGGCTAAAATCATCGGTTACCACAGATTCTACATTTAATCTGTTTAATGAATTCTGTACGGAACTGACATTTCCGCCGTTGTATTTGATGATGGCAATCATTATAAACTTCCTTTGGTTGATGGTAAATTAAAGTTCTTATCGGTCTGTTTTACTGCCATTTTTACCGCTTTGGCAAATGCTTTAAACACAGATTCGATCTTGTGGTGTTCGTTATCTCCTTCCACTTTAATGTTGAGATTACACTTTGAAGAATCGGTGAACGATTTGAAGAAATGATAAAACATTTCAGTCGGAACATCGCCAATTTTTTCACGTTTGAAATCCGCTTCCCACATTAACCACGGTCTTCCTCCGAAATCAATGGCGACCTGTGCCAAACAATCATCCATCGGAAGCAGGAAACCGTAACGCTCAATTCCTTTTTTCTTTCCCAAAGCTTTTAAAACAGCTTCTCCAAGAACAATTCCTGTATCTTCAATCGTATGGTGTTCATCAACCTGCAAATCTCCTTTCACGTTAATTTTTAAATCTAAATTTCCGTGTTTTGAGATCTGTTCGAGCATGTGATCAAAAAAGTGTAATCCTGTTGAAATTTCAGAGGCTCCGCTTCCATCAAGATTAACTTCAACTTCAATTTCTGTTTCATTGGTTTTTCTTGAAACTTTTGCTTTTCGCGGAATATTCGTCAAAAACTGAGCGATTTCGCTCCAATTTTCCGTTGTTAAATTAGCTTCATCATTCTGAACTTTACTGATTAATATAGATTTTGATCCTAAATTTTTTGCCAACTGAATATCTGTAAGCCGGTCTCCAATCACAAATGAATTTTCAAGATCATAATCTCCGTAAATATATTTTCCCAGCATTCCGGTTCCCGGTTTTCTTGTCGGCAGGTTTTCACTTTCAAAACTTCTGTCGATCAGAATATCACTGAAAACAATTCCCTCATTTTCAAATGTTTTTAGCATTTTTTCCTGTGGTATGATGAAATCTTCGTAAGGAAAACTTTCGGTTCCCAAACCATCCTGATTGGTTACCATCACGAGTTCAAAATCAAGTTCTCTGGCAATTCGGGAAAGATTCTGGAAAACTCCGGGATAAAATTCGAGCTTTTCAAGAGAATCAACCTGAAAATCAATGGGCGGTTCTAAGATTAAAGTTCCGTCACGATCTATAAATAATACTTTTTTCATTTTACTTTTCTTTTACTTTTTCTACACCTCACAGGTTTTAAAAATCTGTGAGGTTTCAGATTTAATTAAATACTTTTTAAGACGTTAATCAGCTTATTGTTTTCTTCTCTATTACCTACATTAATTCTAATGCAATCCGGAATCTGCGGACTTCTTTTGCTCGTCAGAATTTCATTTTCCAGCAATTTCCGGTACACCTTATCTACGTTTTCAAACTGAATCAGGAAGAAATTAGCATCGGTCGGAAATATTTTTTTTATACAATTTACCATCTCTAATTCATTTCCCAACCAGGAAATTTCATTTAAAGTATTTTCTATATTTGATTCTATAAACTCTTTATTACTAATAAGTTCTGATATTTTATTTAAACTTAAAGAATTAACATTGTACGGAGATTTCACCGTATTGATCAGTTGAATAATCTCTTCTGAAGCATATGCAATTCCAACTCTTGCTCCCGCCATTCCCCACGCTTTGGAAAACGTCTGAAGAACGATAAGATTGGGAAATTTTTCCAATAGTTCTATACACGATTTCTTTCCTGAAAATTCAATATAAGCTTCATCCACCACAACAATTCCTTCAAAATTCTGAATGTAAAATTCAATGTCTTCGATAGAATTTCCGGTAGGATTATTGGGCGAACATAAAAAGAAAACTTTTGGTTTTTCTTCGTTTGAGATTTTTAAAAACTCTTCTTTATCGATTCCAAAATTTTCATCCAGATTCAGTTTAGCCACTTTATTTTCATTGACTGAAGCATAGAATCCATACATCGCAAAAGAAGGATTCATCATCAGAATAGCATCTTTTTTCGGTTCACAAAAAACTTTCACGATAAGATCAATCAGTTCATCGCTTCCGTTTCCAACTGCAATCTGCTTAGCCGAAACATCTTTCAAAACTGCCAATTTTTCTTTCAATTCTTTTTGAGTAGAATCCGGATAACGATTCAATTCTCCGAATGCGCTTTCATTCGCATCCAGAAAAACAGGATTTTCAAATGTATTGTTGTCCCTGAAACTCACATAAGGCTGCAGTTCAAGAATATTTTTTCTTACTAAATCTTTGATATTAAATTCTTTCATTCTGTTCTTTTGATCTTATACTTACTGCATTTTTGTGAGCGAATAATCCTTCCGCTTCAGCCATTATTTCAATGGTTTTTCCTAAATTTTTCAATCCCTGTTCCGACAGATTCTGGAAAGTAATTTTCTTAACAAAACTGTCAAGAGAAACCCCGCTGTAATTTTTCGCAAAACCGTTCGTAGGAAGGGTGTGATTGGTTCCACTCGCGTAATCTCCCGCACTCTCGCAAGAATAATTTCCTAAGAAAACAGAACCTGCATTCTGAATTTTCGGAATATAATTTTCAAAATCATTAACGGCTAAAATCAAGTGTTCCGGAGCGTACAAATTGCTGAATTCCAAAGCTTCATCTATTGAATTCAGTAAAATAAAGTGGCTGTTTTTCAAAGATTCTGCTGCCATTTCATTTCTAGGAAGTGCTTCAAGCTGTTTTTGGGTCTCCAAAATCGTTTCATTAAGAATTTTCTCGTCTGTGGAAAGGAAAATCACCTGACTGTCGCTTCCGTGTTCTGCCTGAGAAAGCAAATCTGCTGCACAGAATTCAGGAACCGCCTTTTCATCGGCAATTACAAGAACTTCACTCGGTCCGGCAGGCATATCGATGGCAATATTGTAATTTTGCGCATATTCTTTAGCGGCAACAACATACTGATTTCCCGGCCCGAAAATTTTGTAGACATTCGGAATACTTTCAGTTCCGAAAGTCATTGCTGCAATCGCCTGAGCGCCTCCCGTTTTGAAAATCTGCGTTACTCCGCACAATTTTGCCGTATATAAAATGGCAGGATTTACATTGCCGTTTTTATCGGGCGGCGTACCGAGAATAATTTCTTTACAACCCGCTAACTGAGCCGGAATGGCAAGCATTAAAACCGTAGAAAACAACGGAGCGGTTCCTCCCGGAATATAAATTCCTACTTTTTCAATGGCTCGGTTTTCTCTCCAGCAAACCACTCCTTTTGTCGTTTCTATTTTTTCGACCGTAGGAATTTGTGAAACGTGAAACTTGGTAATATTCGATTTTGCTTCCTGAATGGCTGTTTTCAGTTCTTCACTGATCAGATTTTCAGCGGCTTCAACTTCTCCTTCAGAAATTTTAATGTCGGTTATTTCTGCGGAATCAAATTTTTTAGCAAAATCAATCAGCGCCTGATCTCCGTTGATCTTCACTTCATCGAAAATTCCGGCAACGATTTCTGTTAATCTTTCTCTTTTTATAACGGGTCTTTTTGTTAATTCAGACCATTTTTCCCTTTCAGGATATCTTTCTATTTGCATATTAAATCACCATTTTATCGATTGGAATTATTAAAATATCCTGCGCTCCTTTGTCTTTCAGTTCATCAATCACTTCCCAGAAACGCGCTTCATCTATCACGGAATGGATGCTGCTCCACCCTTCTTCCGCCAATGGAATTACCGTAGGACTTTTCAGCACAGGAAGCGCTTTTGAAACTTCTCCGATCTTGTCGTTCGGAACGTTCATGAGAATATATTTTGAATTTTTTGCTTTAAGAACGGCTTTAATTCTGAAGAGAAATTTTTCAAGAATTTTGGTTTTTTCTTCATCCAGTCTGAATGTTTTTGCCAGAACGGCTTCAGAAGTAAGAATCGTAACGGTTTCTCTTAATCCGTTTTTGAAGAGGGTACTTCCTGAGCTTACAATATCGCAGATTCCGTCGGCAAGACCGATGTTCGGAGCGATTTCTACAGAGCCTGAAATAATGTGAATGTCTGCTGAAATATTGTTTTTATCCAAAAAGTTTTTCAGGGTATTCGGATAAGAAGTGGCTATTTTTTTTCCCTGAAAATAGGTGATCTCATCGGTTTCAATTTCTTTCGGAACTGCCAGAGAAACCCTGCATTTTGAAAATCCTAAAGGCTGAACGATTTCAATTTTTTTCTGTTTTTCTACCAGAAGATTTTCTCCTACAATGGCAATATCCACCACTCCATCTTCCAGGTACTGAGGAATATCCGAATTTCTGAGATACATGATTTCCATCGGGAAATTTTCTACGGAAACTTTTAACTGGTCTTTTCCGTTATTAACGAAAATACCGCAGTCTTTTAACAGTTGGAGAGATTCTTCGTAAAGACGACCGCTTTTCTGTATGGCTATTTTTAATTTACTCATTTCACTTTTTTGTTGTGTCTGAGTAAAAAGATGGTTTGGAAATAAATTGCCCGGGATGAATTTAGAAACAAAAAACCGCCTGTTTACTCAGACGGTTTTAATTATTTTGATTTTTAACATATGTACATATCAATCAATTCCGTCTTAGCAGAGATGATGATGATAATGATGTACTGTTAAAAAATTCGGTTTCATTGTTGAAAATTGTGGTACAAATGTAGGACTTATTTTTAAACTGCCAAAAAATTTATGAAATAATTTTTCGGTAAAGATTCATCAGATTATTGGCAATCGGTTCGTCATTGAACTGCTGAACAAAGTAAAAACCCTTATCAGCACGGCGTTTACGTTCCGATTCATTGTCCCATAAAAATTTAATTTTAGACTGAATATCGAGATGATTTTCCGGATCTACATAGACGGAATCGGGTCCACCCGCTTCGGGAAGACAGCTTGTATTGCTTGTAATAGCTACTGTTTTTGAAAATAATGCTTCGATGACAGGAATTCCGAAACCTTCGAAAAAGCTTGGATAAACGAAGATATCGGCAAGTTTGTAGATTGCAGCGAGTTCATCCATAGAAACTCCTTCGAGAAACTGCACGCTGATTTTATGCTGCTGAACAAACTGTTCTACTTTCCTGAAGTATTTTGTTTTTTTGCCGACAACGACCAACGGAATATTCGTGTCTTTCAGCGCTTTTACCACATTGAGAAGATTTTTACGTTCTTCGATGGTTCCGACATTG
Source organism: Chryseobacterium sp. HMWF035 (assembly GCF_003094695.1). Lineage (NCBI taxonomy): Bacteria > Pseudomonadati > Bacteroidota > Flavobacteriia > Flavobacteriales > Weeksellaceae > Chryseobacterium > Chryseobacterium sp. HMWF035. The sequence goes on from NZ_QEHP01000092.1 coordinate 47,281, forward strand.
AGAATGAATTTTTCCGGAAGACTGTATTTTTCTTTGGTTTTCTGAATGAATTCTTCGGACTGCTGTTCTTTAAACGCTTTATGGCATCCCTGATAAATGACTTCGATCTTCGATTCGGGAACTTTTAAAAACTGGATAATATCGCGCTTGGTCTGTTCTGAAATGGCAATGATTTTATCGGCAGAATTTGCGGCTTTCCTGAATTTCCAGAAGTGAATTTTACGGTCGAAAAAGGAATAATATTGCGGATATCTTTCAAAAATAAGATCATGAATGGTGACAATTTTTTTAATGTTTTTTTTATCCCATTTCAAAGGCAATTCGCCGGATAATCCATGAAAAATATCGGCGTTCTGTTTTTGGGCATCCTTCCCCATTTTAAACTGTCGGGACATTTTTCCTTTGGAAGTTTCCACAAAGTGAACGTTAGAATTTTCTAAAATATCCGAACCTCTTTCCGATTTGTTTTTGTTGAGCAGAATGTATTCGTTTTCAGGGAAATACTGTGCTAAAATTCTAACGAGATCGCGGGAATAGTTTCCTAAACCGGAGGTATTGTGAAAAAATCTTTTGGCATCAAATGCTATCTTCATGGCTGTATTTGTTTTTGAAATTCCTGAAATGTTCCGAATGAATAATTTTTACTTTTTAACCATGTAAGAAATTCATCGAACCTTTTTACCATCTCTATTCCTGAATTTTTTACGGTAAAACCTGGTAATTTAAAGGCCTCATCTTTTATCTCGGCAAATTCCCACGGATGAAAGTAGATGTTGAGATATTTGTCTTTTTTCAAAACGTCTGAGGCCAGTTTTTTGTAGAAAAACAAGGGAAAATTGTGAAAACTCAGCCAAAACAACGGGATTCTGAAGTTGGGTGAAACGGAAGCCGGAATCTGCACCACATTTCCTTCGTTAAAATAAGTTCTTGATATTTTTAAATTATTATATCTTCCGGGAAGATAGGTCGGATTGATGGACGAATTGTAAGAATATCCCGCGTTTTCAACAGCATTTTTGCTTACAGGCATCATTCTGGGCATTCGAAGTCCTGTAACCTGCGTTGAAAACAGTTCTTCGAGCCGTTCTTTGGATTCTTTAAGGTGTTTTTCTTCAAAATCTGAATGAAACCATGTGTGAGAAGCCAATTCGTGACCTTCATTTAACAGTCTTCTGATGAGTTTTTTGCTGTTTTCTGCAAAAACTACGGTTGAAAAGAACGTTGCTTTTGCATGGTGTTTTTTGAGAATATCTAAAATTCTTTCGACGCCTTTCTGTGAAATTGAGATTTGCTGTTCAAAGGAAATTTCGCCTTTGTATTCGAATGGCATATCAAATTCCTCGATGTCAAAACTTAATAAAACCATTTAAAAATTTTTATTTTTGATGATATAATTGGGTCTTTCTTTTACCTGTTTGAAAATTTTGCCTAAATAAATTCCCATAATTCCTAAAATAATCAGTTGCAGACCGCCAAAAAATACGATGGTCATAATTAATGAAGCCCAACCTGAAATTTCGGTTTTTGCAACGAAGGAATAAATGACATACAAACCGTATCCGACAATTGAAAATGCGGAAAAAAGAAATCCTAAATAGGCTGCAATATATAGCGGTTTTACACTGAAAGCCGTAATCCCTGTAAATGCAAAAGTGATCATTTTCTTGAGGTTATAGCTGCTTTCACCTGAAAGTCTTTCATTGGCTGTAAATTCAATTCCGGTCTGTTTAAAGCCCATCCAGCTTGTTAAACCCCGTAAAAAGAGATCATCCTCGTTGAAAGTTCTCATCACTTCCACGGCATTCGCATCCATCAGTCTGAAATCTGATCCGCCTCCTTTTGTTAAATTAACATCGGACAAACTCGACAGGATTTTATAAAAAAAGTCGGATGTTTTTCTTTTAAAGTAGGAAATCTGCTTAGGATAGGTTCGAATCGTAAAAACAATGTCGTAGCCTTCTTCCCATTTCCGGATCATTTCAGGAATCATTTCGGGTGGATGCTGCAAATCGCCGTCCATGGAAATGACTGCATTTCCGAAAGCATTATCCATTCCTGCTTTTACGGCGGGTTGATGTCCGAAATTACGTGAAAATTCGATGAATTTTACCTCGTCATATTTTGCGGAAAGTTCTTCAAGTTTCTGCTGGGTTTTGTCGCGGCTTCCGTCGTTCACGAAAATAATTTCAAAGCCGTAATCATCCAGTCCATCAAAAACTTCTTTAATTTTCTGATGAACCAAAGCCACGTTTCCTTCTTCGTTATGCGCAGGAATTACAATTGAAATTTTTTTCATAATCAGTTCAGGCTGTAGTCTTTTTCGAAGTCTTTTGTTAGCAGTTCATAAATGATCCTGAACCAGACAACAATGCAAGGTAAAGCTTTTAGGGAATATTTAACAATATAATTCTGTTTTATAAATTTCGGAAATAAGTCTGATGGCGAAAAACAGGTCAGAATAATTACGAAAATCAACATAGCATAGACAAGCGGTGTTCTTTTTTTCTGAAGGAAAAACCAGATCATCACTCCCGCTACTGCAATGATGTAGGTGGGAGATTCTGATCCTGAACTGAACAGTACTAAAAATAGTAAGGTTGAAGCCAGAATCATGAGTTGATACGCGTAATGTTTGTACTGTTTAATTCTTACATACGGCAAAAAGAATAATGGCGCTCCGAAAGCCATAAAAGTAAGGTTGGAGATTGAAGCATCCTGCAAAATTCTTCTTACAAATCCCATTAAAGAAATGTCCTGATAAGAATCCAGACTTTGATTGAGTCCGTTTTTTTCAGCCAGAGAATGAAACCAGTCTGTATAGCTCTGAACAACGAACTGCGGACTTGAAATTGCCATCGGTAATACAAAAAATAAAGCCGCAATTGCAATTCCGGACAGAATAAATTTGAGCTTGTTTTTGATAAAGAAAAACTGCGAAAGTCCCAAAATTCCGTACAGCTTTACAAATACTCCCACTAAAATGGCTGTAGCAGACTGTACTTCTTTTTTTTCATAAATAAAAATGGCAGACAGCATAAGCAGTCCTACCAAAGCGATATTGAACTGAAGACTTACCGCTGCTGTAATATATTCCTGAAGACAAAGCAGGGCAAAAAGTGCTTTTTTAGCATCCGAAAACGGAAGTTTGTAAATGGCAAACAGGAAAATGGCTGCGTTGGCAACGTTCCATAAAGAAATTCCAAGCCAATCGGGAATCAAAGCAAAAGGAGCAATCAGAATACTGAAAAGTATTCCGTAATGATTGGCATCTAAGTATCTTTCCGGATATTGCAAATACAGATTTTTCTGCTCGATGGTATTCACGAAAACATTTTTGAAGATCAGATAATTGTTAATCGCCTGTGGCCCTCTGAAATATTTGGATAACGCCGTTGCAACAGCTATAATAAGATAAACCCCAAATATGTATTTAGGGTTTAGCAATATTTTAAGAATTTTTTCTTTCAAGATGTGAGGTTTTAGTTTAAAATATTCATCTTAAACAGCAACATTATTCTCTCTCAACGCATCATTTAAAGACGTTTTTTTGTCTGTAGATTCCTTTCTTTTTCCGATAATCAATGCACATGGAACCTGATATTCTCCCGCTGGAAAGGTTTTGGTATAACTTCCCGGAATAACTACCGATCTCGCAGGAACTCTTCCTTTGATCTCAACCGGAGTTTCACCTGTAACATCAATAATTTTTGTAGATGCCGTTAAAACCACATTAGCTCCCAAAACAGCTTCTTTTTCAACATGTACTCCTTCTACAACGATGCATCTTGATCCTACGAAACAATCGTCCTCTATAATTACCGGAGCAGCCTGAAGCGGTTCTAAAACACCACCGATACCAACACCACCACTTAAGTGAACATTTTTACCGATCTGTGCACAGCTTCCAACTGTTGCCCAGGTATCTACCATGGTTCCTGAGTCTACATAAGCACCAATGTTTACGTAAGACGGCATCATAATAACTCCCGGCGCAATATAAGCTCCTTCTCTTGCGATTGCATGCGGAACAACTCTCACTCCTTTTTCAGCATAGTTTCTCTTCAAAGGCATTTTATCATGAAATTCGAACGGACCGACTTCAATCGTTTCCATTTTCTGAATCGGGAAGTACATTACTACTGCTTTTTTCACCCACTCGTTTACCTGCCATCCGTTTTCTGTAGGTTCTGCGGTACGAAGCTCTCCTTTATCCACCAAAGAAATCACCTCTCTAATCGCCTTCTGGCTGTCTTCATTCTGCAATAGTTCTCTGTTTTCCCAGATATTTTCAATAGTTTGTTGTAACGACATGTTTATTATTTAATTTAAATTGAAAAATTATACGCTGCCAAAGATACAAAAAAGATCAGCAAAACCTTTTGAAAGTATTTTGTTTAGAACGAAACTTGTTTAAACTTTTTTACCGCAAAAGAAGCAAAAAATTTAAACACTTTAGTTTCTTAAGTTCAGTTTAATAGTTAAATGGAAAAAAAAGTGCACATAAGTTTTAAAAAATCAAAGATTTTTTCTGTTTGCAGACTTTTGAAATAAAGTCTTTTGTATCCTTTAAGGTTAAATTTAAAATTAGTTTAAAACTTCATGATTTTAATATTCCGGATGCTTTAAACAATGTTTTAATGTAATTGTATAAGCCACATACGATTTAAGTAAATCAAAATCGGCTAAACCGGAAATTTATGATATGTTTTGGCTAAAGCCAATTTTATTCTTAATTATTTAAAATGGGCTAAAGCCCATTTCTATTGATATATTAGATAATATGAAACGCTGTCTTTAGAACATTGTCGCATTACAGATGTCAATCCTACGGATTGATGGTTTTTTTTATTACTATTTCTACACAGATTCTGCTCCTAAAGGAGCAAAACTCTTTTACTTTAAAAATCTTATGTTTTTAAGTTATACAATGCCTTTTTGTTTATTAAGGCAACACAAAAACAGTTGTAATATTTTGATTATCAGAAGATATTGAAATTCCTTTATTTACAAAACAGCTAAACAACTTAAACTACAGAACTCTCTGCGCGTGAAGATAGGCTTTGTTCCAGTAGGTTTCATTTAAGGAAGAAATAATAACACCTTTTGATGTGGAAGCGTGGATAAATTTGACTTCGCCGTCACTTCCGATGTCATGAACAATTCCGACGTGTGAAACTCTTCTTCCTCCTGCTGTCGCAAAAAACAGAAGATCTCCCGGTTTCACATCTTTAATGTCTATCTGAGATCCGGTTTCTGCCTGATCTGCGGATCTTCTCGGAAGTTTGAGGTCATTTTCCTCAAAAACTTTTACGGTAAATCCGGAACAGTCGAAACCTGAAGAAGTATTTCCGCCGAATTTATAAGGCGCACCCAAATATTTTTCTGCGTCTTTCAGGAGCTCGTTGATGGATTTTGAAATTTTCCCGTCAAATCTGGAATCAAGTTTTCTGAGGTTTTCAGATTTGGCAACGGTTTTGGTAACCGGAGTTTTTTTTACAATGTTTTTTGAACTTCCGCAGGAAATGATAAATACGGAAAAAAGCGATACAATAAATATGTTTTTAACAAACTTTTTTTTGCCTAAAAATCTATTCATCATATTTCCCTGAATTTTACAATCTATACAAATATAATAAAATTATGCTTTCGCAGAGCTGAAGTAAGAAATACCACAAAAATTTTAAGACTGTTTATTTGAATGATATTATTTTTTTAAACTCAAAGAATGCGAAGTTTTCTTTTTAAAATTGTCTGTTGATTTTTTAGCCTAACAAAGACATTAGATGTTTAAACTTTTTTACCACAAAAGATTTAAACACTTTAGTTTTTTAAGTTTAATTTAATTGAAAAAAAAAGCATATAAGTTAAAAAATTAAAGATTTTTTCTCTTTACAGACTTTTGAAATAGTTTAAATAAATCCAATAAAGTCTTTTTCATATAACCGCTGCTTAAAAACTTAATAAAAAAAGCCATCCCGGAAGGATAGCTTTATTATATTG
>NZ_QEHP01000093.1:0-31017 GCF_003094695.1 Chryseobacterium sp. HMWF035
AGTGTGGTAGTCTTTAAAGGTCGTTTCGTGCTATAAATCAGCCGTTTCGTGATGATTTTGGGCTTTTCACGCTCTTTTCGGGCAAAGTGGTGAATAACGGACTTGGAAACTCCGGAAATTAAGGCAAAATTTGGAGTTCATTATAAATTTTATCTTATGAAAAAGCTATTTTCTACATGGGCGGTATCAGCAGGAATTCTGATGTTAAACGCCTCAAACCGCCCCATTATGAACTCCGAAAAACTGCTTTCACATGAACTTTCCCATACTATGGAAAGCAGTCAACACCAGACATTTGTGAAAAACAAAGGAATATTGAGAAGAAACAATTCTTTTGAAGATTATTTTTTACATTATTATCCTGTAAAACAGTGGAAGAATGATGATTTCCGGTATTCTGAGTTTCTTTTGAAACCTTCCTTCGGAACTCATTTCGAAGATTACGAAATTCTGGAATCGGAGAATGCAGATATTTCTGTATACAAAAGCAGGGGAAATTATTTCACCATCTTCTCTCATAATGATGAGAGGTCCTCTACGGAGGATTACTATTCTTTATTTATTGATGCTTCAGGATATAAGAAAAAATTCACAGACTCCTATAAGGATAATTCGGTGCCCTACGTGTACGGATCGGCGACCGATTTTCCGGTGATCATCGAAATTGAATACACCGACAGGGACGGAATGCAGGTTTCAGCAACCATAAAAGCATATACGTGGGTGGAAATCAATATTGAAGGAAAATAAAGATTTTCGGAATGTCAGGTTTTACCTGTATGCTGTCACGTACCTGCCTTTCCATTGTTTTCATATTATGAATCCGAAATGAAAAATGGCTCTGAACTATATGTTCAGAGCCATTTTTCTTTACACCTACGGAATACTGTACTCCGGGATATATTGAATGATGTGTTTTTACGGTTTAATTAATTCAGGCGGGTAGTTGTTCTTGATCTGATCGCTTCATTCTTCTTTTGCTCAGACAATTGTTTTTCAGCATATTTTCTTTCATTGATGTATCTGACAAAGTCTTCGGGATTAATGCCCATATCGGCCAGTGCTTTTCCTGTCACGATCTCTCCCGGATTTACCATTCATCGCGAGAGAATGCTTCTTGCGGTATTCTTAATCTGCATCATGGTGTCGGCTGATTTTACGGATCATCTGCTCAGCTCTACATCTCCCTGAGTTTTTTTGTTCACATAATTAATCATATTGGCCATCCTGATCACATCCTTAAGTCCTTCAACAGGATTGATATTCACCGTTAGATCGTGTCCGTTTCCTCATTTAATAATGACCGTATCATGATCTTTAAAAGTAAGGGCAGTCATTTTCCCCCATGAACCGAGAACAAAGCCGTTTCTTGTTTTCTCTACTTTTAAAGTTCCTCTTTCCTTTCTCGTATCTTCATTGATGTTTCCGGAAAGATCAATCTGCTTCTGGATTTTAGAAGCTGCCGAGGTAAGCTCATCCAGCTGTTCCTGTTCTTTCAGGTTTTTCTCCTGATTTCTGATTTGTTTAAGGGTTCTTTGCTGTTCCTGCTGTTTTAAGGCTCTTTTTTGAGAATCTCCATTGTTTTTTTCAGGGGTTAATATTTCCTGTTGGTATCCGGTTTCGGGTCAATTGATCATCGTTGATGTATAATAGAATAAAATGTACCCTTCCAGTATACCTGTTTTTTTAGATTTGGCAAATTTTTATCAGGTTTTTGATCATACGGTTTAATGCAAAGGATTAAAAATGCCGGCTGCTGTGTAATCCGGAATCAATCTGCCTGAGGAAAGCACCTATTTATTTTTTCAGAATCACTTTCCTGAACGTTATGGAAATTCTTCTTCCTCTTGGATACGTATTGCCGTTAAATACATCATTTTTTCTCGGAGCAATGGCATGCAGCCAGTTGTACCTCGATTCGCCCTTCATCACCACCAGGGTTCCAGGAGGAAGCAGCACCGGTATCTTTTCTGCCGCTACTGAATTCCTCTGCTTCTGGAAATTCATCACACAACTTCCTGAAAGCGAAATGGAAATAATGGTATCATCAAAACAGGGCTCACAATCCGTATGGGCAGAGATCCCCTGATTATTCACATATTCATTGACAATAGCCTGATCGCAGCTTTCAGAAATGAAGCCCCTGTCTTTTAAACGTTTCACCAGAAACTGCATGTACTCAGGAATCTCCCCGATATAAAAGCTATGATCAATAGTTCTTTTCGTATAGTCATATTTATAGCCGTAATGCTGGACTCTTCTTGACAGGTCATCAAGCCACTCGTGCTGATCGATATTTATAAGAAGCTTTTTTTCTTCCTCGGGAGTGATAAAATCAAAATGGATTTCCAGTCCTTTGACAAGAGAGGCATTCTTTAGAGTAAGGGCCTTGTCTTCGGGGGAAAATTCTGGAGGAAAAAATGGGTTGTCCGGTGTATTCATAAGAGAAAAGTTAAAAGTTAAGATGGAAGTTAGAAGTTTGAAGATGGAAGCGGGAAGATGGAGGACAGAGGATAGGAGCCTGATCATTTTATATGCTCCTATTCTTCCATCATCAGGTGAATGGCTTTGGTATAGATCCCTTTGGCAATCCGGTATTCCTGGTTTCCATGCATAGAAAAATTGACAAGCATCACTCCTGAGTTGATCTCAATGATGGAAAGGTTTCCTTGTATATCACATACGACATCCACCGAGGCAAACTGAATCCCGATTTCTTTGGCGGCAGCAAGGGCAAGGGTTTCTATCCTCTTTTTCAGAATCGGGTCAATATCCAGCCACACTCCGGCTCCTAATCCCAGGTTGTGTTTCCAGTTCAGTTTTAAGGCAGCCTGGTCAACGGGAACATCATGAAGGGAGATTCCTTTTTCTTCCAGATAGGTGAAAATTCTTGCCGGGATTTCTTCATAAAGCCCGCTCAGCAGTTCCAGTACCGTGCTTTTCCCGTCTCCGGTAATAACGGGGATGGCTTTCTTGTAGATCAGTTCTGTCTGCCCGCCCAGAACAATAACCCTGTATTCGTCCTGAATTTCTACATAAGGGCACAGGCAAAAGGTATTCCGGCTTTTGAGGGTTTTATGAACATGCAGCTCAAGCTCAGGAATACTTGACGCTAAAAGCGCCCCGTTTCCGCCGGTTCCTTCGTTGGGCTTAATCACGACTTTGTGCCCGTATTTTTCAAACAGATCCAGCATTCTGATCCAGTTTCCCTTTTCACTGAGATAATCCGGATACAGATGGAACAAATGGTGGCAATAACGGGAATATCGTTCTTGAACAGCAGTTCCGCAGTGGCGGATTTGTCATTGCATATTTTGGATGCCGTATCGGGGTTAAGCGGAAAGCTGTATCCAAAGATGTATTTTTTATGGTGGCGGCTGCTGATTTGAAGGATCCATTCATCGGAAAAGGGTTCAAATCCTAATCCTGCTTCTATGCAGATATGACGGATCATATCTAAAAATACCGTGCGTTTGTTTGTCAATATCATGAGGTGTCGTATATTAAAATGACGAGGGAACGCATTTAAATCCATCGTTCCGTTATATTTGCTTTTTATGTATTGCCTTGATTAAAAAGTTATAGATTTATATCTCCGATGCAAAATCCAAATTCAGGAAATCATTTTCCTCCGAACACTTTTTCCTTTACTGAACGGACATAATTTTACTTGTGCCATTGTTTACCTATTTTAGATTACCTGCTGCAAGCTAACTGAATTATCCCGGCTAAAAATGTGGTTTTCCCGTAGTTTTTTAGGGCAGAGGATGAGTGTGCAGCGAAAAGGTTAATGCATCAGAAGCTGCTATTTTACTGCTACATTATTACACTATTTGATATAGTTGTCCTGATGGGGGAATGAAAAGCTTGGGGAAGTGTATTGCAGGAGTTTAAGCCCCGTAAAATCATTGCTCTCGTATTTCTGTATACTGACAAGCATGTAATGCACTCCTTCATTGTCTTTCAGAAAGTATCCTTTGAGATCAGGATAGAAATCCATTTCAAGCGGCTTCGAATCAAACGCATAGATTGCATTATTGAGGACTGCATCTGAGAATCCGTGATTTTGGAGGTGCTGCTTCATTGGCGCAGTCAGCTCATCGGTTTCCATATCCCGAAAGGTTTCATTAAAAGCGGTACATACATCTCCTATCATCAAAAGTGTTTTGGTTGGAAATTCCAGCAGCAGGTAGTTGAAGGTGTGAAGGAATTTTTTTCCGTTTTCTTCAAAAACGATGTCTTTAGACTCTCTGAAGTTTACGTGATTTCGGTGTCATGACTGTTTCATTCGGTCTTGAAGCAGCATTGCGAGTGGTGTGGTATCCATCATGGCGGTTATCAATAAGTGGTAAAAACGTACCAAATATATGTATTTACGGAAACGATGCAAGGGGTTTTACCGTAAATTTTCGGGGTATGAAGAATGGACTATTATCCCGGATTATTGCAAGGATAGCAAAAAATGAAAGTATTTTCGAAAATTAATCATTAAAAATGCTCTTATACTTTCTGGAAAGAGGGATCTCATAGTTGCCTTTAAGGAAAACTGTTGTTGTGTTATGGGAAATGACATAATTACGGTTCACAATATAGGAACGGTGGCTCTGTACAAAATTAGGAGGAAGCTGTGTGATGATTTCAGAAATATTTCCCCGCAGAAATTCTTTCTTTTTTACGGTATAAAATTCAAGATAATGTCCTTCAGATTTTATGTAGACCAGTTCATTAAGGTAAATCCGGGTCTTATTTTTCAGCACAATATGGTCTTCAATGACCAGCTGTTTTACTTTCTGGAGTTCCTCAAGGGTCTCCGTATGCTGTACTTCAATGGTCTGTTTTTCTGAAAGAAGTCTTTTTCTTTTAATATCTATCTTTTTCCAGCGTATAAAGGAATAAAGAGCCAGTAAAAAGGCAGTAACTGCTATAGTAAAGTACACAACCCTGTACCTTTTACCGGCTCTTATAAATTCTTTTTGGATTGAAATGGTTTTGTCTTTTTCTTTGACATTGTTTTGAACCTGCACCTTATGAATGGCAATATTCTGTTCCTTATCATTGATAATTACATTTAGGGAATCATATTTTTTACGATAGCTCAAACCCGCCTTATAATTTTTTAAATATTCGTCCGACTCAGACATTCTCTCATAAATATGACGCTCGAACTTTCTTTTATACACGGGTATTTTTAAGTCAAGTGTCTTCTGAAACCACTCTTTAGATTTCAGATAGTTTTTTTCTAAAAAATAGGAATTAGCATAATTATAATAAGCATATACCAAATATTTTTTACTTTTCCCTTTGGTCAGCTCAACAATAGACCTGTCTAAAAAAGCACGTGAAAGAGAAAAGTTACCTTTTGTATATTCGATAACACCTAAACTTTGAAGTATGTTCCCTTTGGTAACATAATTACCTGTCTTGGAATTATATTCTAAAGCCTTTATGTAGAGATTTTTTGCTTTTCGGAGGAAGTGCAGTTTCCGGATACTTGAAATAGACTCTTTATCACTTTTATCTAGTTCCTCTTTCGCAAATTCCATATTTGCATTACATAACATTTCCGGTGAATTTAAAAGAACTGCGTTTTTATAGTATTCTTTCAAAAATAGCCTCCCATATGTTTTATATTTTTCCTGAGAGGAAACAAGCTGATGAATTTTAAGCAGCAAATCATTCTCTTCCGGCTGATCCTTAAAATATCTTTTGCTTTGAGATAATAAGATAAAGCTGAGTCTTCGTGGTTGAGATTGTTATAATTTAAACCAATATACCAATATAATTTCCCCTTTTCTTTTATAGTACGTGTCTGTATTATTTCTTTTTTCAGCTTATCAATTTCCTGATATGATGATACATCTTCGTAATATTTAATTAAAGGATCTTTCAAACCTTGTGCATACGCGAATACATCCAGAAATAAAAAGAAAATTATAAATGGTAATCTCATGTCTAAATTGTCATTCTTCTATTGTAATAGGCAGAACACCACCGTTTCCTGTAGTTCGAGGATCTAAAAGATAGGGAGGATCTAAATACATTATTTTATTAGCGCTATCTAAATAAAATCTACGAAAATTACATATTTTCTGATAATCATTATCTGCCAGATCCTTAATACATACTTCTTTTAGCGTGGAAAATCCGGCTATCTTATCATCATCAGCAATATAGATCTGAAGAGATTCTTTATTCTCAAAATCATATTCAGGATTTTTAATTTCCAACGTCAATGTAATTTTATATTTCGACCCATTGTAATCAAAATTACTATTCTTAATCCAGATAACAAGTCCGGTTCTGTTTTTTGTTTTGAAAAACTCACTATATATTTTAGGTCGAAGTTCTCCTAATTCCATCTTTTCATCAGCAATATAATCAAAGGTGACAGTAAGTGTATTGGTACTTTTATTAAATACGGCTTCCTTAGTATTGCCACATCCTTCTTTACTTTTAGCCCAATTTTCCTGATTGGGAACGACCTTCATTTTTATAGACTGAATCTCTGTTTTCGTATTGCTTACTGACGTAGGCTCTATTTTTTTTTGTGAATTTCCGGATTCTTTTTTACAGGAAATAACTAAAAGAAGGATCGCACATATTGAAATAATTGTTTTCATAATAAATATTTTTTAATGTTTTTGACTCATTTAAATTTAAAAAAAATCTGCATATTTCTGTTCTGTATTTATTCAGCTGCCTCCAGATGCCAGTAAACGGTATAGGACCAGTTATCAAAAGAAAATTGTTTGGCTCCCGATTTCTTGGCTAAAAACGCTCCGGAACTCTTATCCTCGGCTGATTCTGCACACACATCGGCCTGGTCATCATCCAAACGGCACTGGAACATTATTTTTTCACCCCTTGTCACGTCTGAAAGCCTGAGTTTCACATCAATGGTTATTCCGTCTCCTTCGTAGGTCCTGTCAGGAATTTGAAAGACACCTTCTGATTCTGATTCTGATTTTGCCTGAAAGCAAAACAGCCACGTACCCGACTGCGGGGTCTGATTCATCACCAGCTTGTCAATGACCAAATCGTAATACCTACCTTCCTGTGAATAAAAGTTGGAATAAAAAACACTGCTGATTAGCACGAATGCTGTTAAAAAAATTGTTTTCATATTGTTCTATTTTGAAGTTAATGATTTTTAAAATTGATTGTCCCTCGTAAAAAGATATTCGCGGAAGTCCACTTATTATTGATGTAGCCCCAGTCAATACCTATACCGAGACTTGAGGAGTTGGAATATTGTCTAAAATCGACATTCTTGTCTAAAAAATTATTGTATAACCCAAAGTAATATGCAGGTTTTTGATTCTGCACATAGTAAGCAGATGCATAAGGGATTATAGTTAAGTAAGATAGAATTTCCTTACGCGTTTGCTTATCCAGATCTATGGGAACAGAGATATTGACATTCATCTTCGAAATATTTTTTTCCAATACTCCATATTTTCCAATAAAATTCTTTGTGGCGACCACATTGCTATTAATAATGCTGCTGTTTAGTTCAGAAAAGTTGAGTAAGGATTCATTATTCCAAGTATTCGAATAATTCAGGCTAAAGCTGACTAACTGCTTTCTTTTTGAAGAGCGGGGAAACAGGGTACTGTTAATACCAAACGCATAGCTCAATGGATATTTTCTTTTTTGGATGTTTTCCATGGCGTCATACAAAAGGATATTATCCATAGAAAAAGAAGCACTGCCTCCCAAAGAATAAGTCCATCCGTTAAAATTTCCACTTATAGAATGAACATACCGGTTATATCCGAGCTGTACTTTAAACCCAGGATTCAGGTTCTTAAGGTCATTCAGATTAATTATCTCCATGGAATTAAGCATTGAAAACTTTACAATCCAATTCTGCATTTTCGTGACATTAGCCTGAACACTGTCAAAAGGACCAATATATTTTATCGTATCCGGCCTAAATCCGTAAGTCAAGCCCAATTCTTTTGAATTAAACTCTACACTGTATTTGTTTGAATTGTAGTAACTGAATACAGAAGTGTTTTTACTGTTTGTGGCTATATCCTGACTCCATAATCTTGCTGAAGTCAGGAAAATTACGATCAAAAATAATCTTGTTTTCATAATTCTTTCTTTAAAATTATTCAACAAAATTCACGGCTATCAGGGACTTGTACAAATTTTTGTCACGAATGACCGATAAAATAGCGTGAATGACATTTCTTAATTTTAACACGAAAGAAAAACTTCTGAGGACATCTTTTTTTTAAAAAAATTTGACAAAACGTTTCCTATTGTATATAATAATATCGTATTTATTTTTTCATTATACCTAAAATGCAACACTCAGAACATTCTTATCACAATGGTACTCATTTGTGATCATCGGAAAACATCAGTCCTGATGGTATCGATGTATATAAGCTTAATAAAACCGATCCATTTTTTCTACATTTTACTAAAGAAGATCTCAACTATCTGGATCAGGTAAAAAATGAATTGGTTAGTAATCCTACCATGCAATGACTGAAAAAAGTTATTGCAGAACTACCCGAAGACAGAACGGATATGGCACAAGCGATTTCAGCAGTGCTGTTCGGCAAAGCAGAGGCTTTGCAGAATCAAAAAAATACAGTTTCTGCTTCGAAAGTCCATCAGTGAACCGCCGCCGGAGAGATTGCTGCTGTATTTGTTCATGAACCTAATAGTAATGATAAACCGGAGCCTGATCTGCAGGAACTCTTTAACCCTTTCTTTAAGATAAGTGATTTTAATGAATCCGATCTTCAGTATCTTGAGCAGATAAAAGCTCAACTTCTAATCGATAACAGTCCATCCAATTTTAGAAAAATAATAGACAATGTTCCGGAAGATAAAGCATATTTGGGACATCCTCTCCTTCAGATGCTTGCAAGATTGCGCTCCCTTGAACAGAACAATAAAACGCAGCAGTAAAATATTTTAGGAAACTGGCGCTCGTAAAAATACCCTTAGCTTTCAAGAAAAGCTAAGGGTATTTATTTTCATGCAGGTGCTTCTGCTTAATTAAAAAACCTGGCCAGAATAATATACAGTACATATAATACTATCACAATGGCCAGTGTCAAAAGAATGCCATAAATGATATTTTCTGTAATTGCTGCTAATCCTAAAAACATAAGTACTATAATAATCCAGAAGGGATATCCTCTTTTAAATCGCATTTGTCCCATATATTGTTATTTTTTTTTATTATAAATTAACCAATACACTTTTCAGCCATGCCATACCACACTCATTAACCAGATGCCCTGAAGTAGAAATAGCTGCAGCATACCCTTCTACGGTACTCACCACATAAGTATGCCTGCCTTCTTCACATTTAAGCTGTATGTCGATCAGTTTTTTCCGGCTGAAACATTTTTTACAGCTTACCCGCGCCTTTTCATCAAGGGTTAAAATACCACCACAGGGCCAGCTGTGCCTCCAGTACTGTTGCGCTGTATTATTACCTTCTGATAAACATCGGGGGCATGACATATATAATTCTATTTTCATATCTCAAGGATCAGCATTTCTTCTACTTCATGAATCACCACTCCTAAAGGAAGTTCAGCCAAATTCCATTTCGAGAGTTTTTCCATAGGGAGTTCATATTTTGACGAAATTTCCACCAGAGCTTCCGGGGTTATTCTATCCGGAAAATCAACAGTATGATTAAATCCGAGGTAGCCTCTGATGTCAGATTCAAATAGCTCATTTTCTTTTTCCACCGCCAATACAGTAATAACCGGATAATGGCTTCCCAGCTCTGATATCCCTGACCGTATTTTTGTGATAAATAAACTCCGGTCACTTGTAGCAAGGCATTCCATACTCTTGATATAAATTATAGAGGGGGCTACCTGTTTGGCTTTTAGTAACAGACGTTCCCAATCTTTAAGGGTTTGTGAAAAAGGGGCAGACAGATAATCCAGTATATCCATTTCCAGCAACTCGTAATGAAACTTTTCGGCAAATGCCTGCAACAGAGTTCGGCGGCCGCTTCCTTCTTTTCCCCGAAAACACAAATTCATTTGCGAAGGGCGGATATGATATTCTGTATTCAGCATTTTTCCGGACAGCCGGTGGATTTTCTCAAGTTCCTGCTTTTGATCGTGTAAACCGATAAGATGTTCCCAAGCTACAGATTTTCCGGCAGGATCAATTCCCCTGAGCGAAGTCGGAGTGATCTGCTTTATGACCGACTGGATATCTTTTGCTTCCAGCCGAAGGGTATGAATATTTTTACTCAGGGTCATCAATCCACTATCCGGAACTATTTCCATATTCCTGCGAATGGCTTCCATAACAGCCTGACGATAAAGGGAGATTAAGTCAGCGCCTGAGTATCCGTTGGTAATTTCACTCAGGTGCTGAAGATAATCAACCGTAATCTCGGGTCCGGTCAAATCAGGATCTCCTACCGGGATGTTTTTATGAAGAATGTCAAAACGAGCCTGTTTATCGGGAAACGGGATTTCATATTCCAGCTCAAAACGCCCTGGTCTGCGCAACGCCGGGTCAACTGCCTGGGGACGGTTTGTGGCTCCAATAACAAATAAGCCTTTGGCAGACCTGATTCCATCCATGAGTATGAGCAGCTCCGATACCATAGATATCTGATGACTCTCTGTTTTTTCATCATCCCGGATCCCTGCTATGGAGTCAATTTCATCGATAAAAATAACACTCTGTTTGTAATTAGAGGCTTCTTCAAATTTTTCCCGAAGCCGTTGTTCAGGCACTCCTACATACTTAGAGCTAAGTTCGGGACCTTCAACAGAAACGAACTTTGCTCCCAGAGATCCCGCAATGGCACGGGCAATCATGGTTTTTCCATTGCCAGGAGGGCCATACAAAAGAAGTCCTTTAGGCGGGGTAATTGAAAATTTGTCCAACGCTTCCGGATACGTTAGGGGAAGCTGAATGATTTCTCTTAGTTTTCGGATCAAGGGATCCAAGCCTCCTATCTTGTTAAAATCAATAACTTTCTGCCTGTTCTCAGAAAGACCTTCTATATGAATAACCGTATCTTCATATATTGCAACAGGCTGGTCTCGTTCCGTAGCAGGATAGATATTACAGACTTCTGCCATTACTGTTTTCAGAGTACCGGTCTGAAGAAGTACTTTTTGGCCGGAAAAAGACAGCCGCGACCGCGTCTTATACTGCCGGGAAGCAAATTCTATTTCCTCTTCAGACCAGATCACTTCTTTGGTATCGGTAACTTTTAAAGTAAGAGAATGAGCTTTCGGTATCGAATCCGTATTGACCAGATCAATGTCTACCGGTAACAAAGATCCTCTTATATCCTGTTTAGGTAAAAATTTCGGATTAAAATACGCATTACAGGAACCTGTATTTGCTGAAAGCAGCCGTTCTACTTTCGCATACATTGTAAATATTTTAAGTGGCTCGGTACACCGAATCCTGACATAGACAGGAGTGGTGTCCGACACTTCTCCTAATTGGTGAATATCTTCTTCAGAAAGCCATAATGCATCCGTATTTTTAGGAAAACTGAGTTCCGGAGCGGCATCAATAAAGGTCAAAGTAGTTGTTAATGTTGTCATATTCATCATTATTATCGTTAAAATTCTCCCATATTATCCAGAAAGGCTTTCAGCCAGGTCATTCCCGCCTGGGTAACCAACATCCCGGCCACTGCTATATTGGCCGCAAGCTCTCCGGCTGTAGTACCAATAAAATCGTACTCTCCCTGATTGCTACTATGACTGGGACAGCCATAACGCCAGTTCTTTACATGACTTTCGCTGCTACAGGTATTACAGTGATAGTACGCATTATCTCCTACATACATTGTTCCTCCGCACACATGGTGACTCCAATGGGACTGGGGAGTGTGGATTCCCCGGCTTGCACACACCGGACAACTCATATATTGTTCAAAATATGTATATCCGCCGATTTTCTTTTTTTGTAGTGCCATAATAATTGTTTTTAAAATTCTCCTAAATGTTCTAAATAATTTTTTAACCAGCTCATTCCTGTAAAGCTTACTATCTGACCTGCTATACTGATTACTTCTGACAGATCTAATTTTTTTGTTGCTGTACAGCTCATAAGGATTACATCTTTTTCTCCGCCACATTGTATGCTCCAATTATCGACCCTGCTCTCATCTCCACATTGCTCACAGCGGACATTGGCGTTGTCTCCAATATACATGCGTCCTGTACAGTTTTCATGATTACAAAAGCCCAAGGGAGATGATATTCCGCGTATACAATGCTCAGGACACCTGATATACAGTTCATAATAGGTATATCCGTTAATTTCTTTCCTGTCCAGTTTCATGGATTTGTTTTTTTAAAGAGTCAATGACATCCAGAAATATTTCGATCGGACTGAAATCCTCCTCCTGAAGATATTTCTTGCGCAGTGTCTCCAAAAAATAAACCGGAGTAGAATCTTCATACAAAATTGTAAAAGCGCGGTAAAGGCGTTCAAGACCCTCCTTAATACTTCCTCTTTTATGAACGGTAAATTCAACATTTTTTCCCGATACTAAAAAATCATTCATCCTGTTCTGCGTAATATCCTGCGCGAGAAGCCATGTCGTAAAGCCTTCACGGACGGCCTGTTCTTTCGCATCTTCTTCTAAATCTTCAATCGTATTACCTATATCTTTTACATATTTAATAACGGTGTGACCGATCTGCTTTGCTTCCTCAACCTGTCGGTCCAGAGCGCTGACTATGGGAATGAAAAATTTATCAATGTCATCATATTCCATTGTTTTAGGTCTTCCTCCATACCACATCAGCAAATCTTTCAGAAAATAGGAAACGGTTTTATGAAAGAGCTCTTCATCATCAAACCGGGTCTGGTAAAACAAAGTCATGCATTGCACCTCCAATTCACTGTAGAGAAGCTTTTCTGTTGGAGGATTCTTGATATCATCATGCAGATCCCTGTCGGTTTTTATTGCCGTAACAGGTATTTCAGAGGCTTTTTTACCGACGGATAAATAGCCTTCCAAGCGTTCTAAGGCAATGATTACGCAGTGAAAGACATCATCAAAGGTTTTAATTCTGACCTGCTGTTGTTTTTTGATTTGTTCTTTTTTCATTGGTATAATTTTTAACGTTATTATTGATATAAGAAAATATTTAACAATATTTTATAATTCCGGAGATTGCATGTCGTCCTTCACCGGAGGCTCGTTGAATTCTTTTTCCGGAGATGGAATATCAGTTCTGTCCTGCATCATATAGATCTCACCAAGACTTATCAGATAGGAAGCCAGATGGCTTTTGCTGCCGGTCTGCCCAATCATTGAAACGGCAAATCCGTAATCGAGCGGTATGAAATTTTCTTTTTTTTGTTCTGATGCGATGCGCATCTTACAGGTATCCTGA
Source organism: Chryseobacterium sp. HMWF035 (assembly GCF_003094695.1). Taxonomy (NCBI): domain Bacteria; kingdom Pseudomonadati; phylum Bacteroidota; class Flavobacteriia; order Flavobacteriales; family Weeksellaceae; genus Chryseobacterium; species Chryseobacterium sp. HMWF035. The sequence goes on from NZ_QEHP01000093.1 coordinate 13,380, forward strand.
TTAACCTCCCAACGGTCGATTTTTGCCTCAAGTGACCCTGCGGTAATCATCCAGCTTCCGGTATCCAGCATAAGAGCCTCTCCCGAGGTTTCTTCTCTCCATGTTTCTGCAGGCAACTCACGGGCTTCTTGCAGCTCGTTAAGCTGCCGGGGGCTAATAAAAATAAGGGCTAAGTGTTCCATAATACATTTTATTTTTTATGATTTTAATGAATAGATTATTTTTTATTTTTCGGCGGGTTCTTTCTGACTGCCTCAGCAAATCCCGGAGGATAGGACTCAAAGTGACTTTCTTTCATCCCGCATTTTGTATTTCTGCACTTATAGATAATATAACACCCTTCCTTTTCTGCTTTCTCTTGTATTGCATACATATGATATCCGCACTGCGAACAGGCTCTGCCTTGTGCCATAATGTTACTTTTTTAAGTTTGATAACCGCAAGCTACCTGTTTTATCCGAGGAGAAAATGCGGTTTTCCCGCAGAATTTTGAAAAAATAACATATAAGCTCAGACCTATTATTCTGCGGGAAAACCGCATTCTGCTTTTGTAAAAGAATTTTATCTTCACCCTAATAAACAGCCGGAATACTTTACAAATAATATCGCCGGTAATACATAACACCATAAAACCTATTCTATGTCAAAAAATCTTTTTTCCGATATACCCTCTGAGGTTCTTTCCTTTTTAGCATCAAAAGGTTTCTTTATCCTTACCGTTTTAAAATCTCATCCCGGGAAAAGGCATACCTTTTTAGTAGAAAAAAAATCACAGTTTTATGTAGCCAAAGTTCACATGTATGAGTACGTCGATGATCAGGAACATCTTTTCGGTGCAGACATCCTTGCTTATCCCGACTCTAAGCTTCTGCAAGAATACCAACTGTATATTCCCGAACAATTGGATCAAATGGCTTCCTATACCTTTAGTGTATCACTTTTTGCCTATATGGAAGGAGAAACATTGGAAAGGCTGCTTCAAAATTCACCGGAGTCTTACTCCTTATATATTAATATGATAATGGCTGCTTTTCATAATCTTACAAGGACTTACCTGCAAAACACATCCAAACCTTACAGTCATGAGAAGTATTCGTGGGAATATAGAGTACGGCGTTCCCTACATTTCCATATGAAACAATTGTATAAGACGAAAACAGAGATCAACAGCAGAGAGCTTAAAACTCTGGAACGTCTATTTGGAAACACAGACTTTGAACAGAAAAAAAATATTGTTCACGATGATCTAAGCATCGGAAATATTTTGATCAGCAAAATTTCGGTTCCCTATATTGTGGACTGGGATGGCTATTGTACAGGGGATGCACGCTACAGTATCGCCAAATTCCTTTATTATCTTTATATCAATGGGCACATGGAGTTCTATAGCATCATGGAAAACAAATGCCTGACTGCTTTTGGTTATAAAAAGATATATACTTATATGCTTCTGGTACTGGTGGAAAAAATGAAATATTCAAATGGAAAAAGAAATAAAGCGGAACAGATGCTGATCAAAAGCATTTTGAAAAAGAATATGATATAATGAAAATATTGTTTTTTCCGGGACCCAGTATCATCAACGCTTATTACAAAGTACTTCTCGAATATTGTAAGGCTCACGGTATTGAAACCGCCCGCTCAGATTCTATGTCCCTGATAAGTATATTGCGTAAAGGGTGGAGTGCTGATCTTGTCCACATCAACTGGATTTCAAAGGCTGAGAAAAATTATTGGAACCTGATGATATTCTCTCTGTCCCTTGTTATATTCAGAGCAATGGGAAAAAAAATCGTCTGGACAATACACAATTATGCTCCCCATGAAAATACCCACAAAGTCAGGTCACCGATGCTCCGATTTATTCTGATGGTAATCAGTACGACTCTATATACTCATTATGATGAGCTTTCGAAAAAACTGATTGCAGAATTTCCTTTTATAGATGGAAAAATACAAACTCTTTTTCATCCGACCTTTGAGACGGTTCACCCGCGGACCTCAGATACATCTGAAGCCAAGTCCGGATTGGGTATTACAGATCATAAGATTAATATTCTTTTCTTCGGGTATATCCGGAAGTATAAAGGACTTTCAGAGCTTCTTGATCTTTTTAAGCGAACAGACAATTCGCATCTTCGTCTGATGGTGGTAGGATCAGTAGATTTTTATTGGGAAAATCCTGATGAAAAGTATAATCTGCTTAAACGGATTGTTCAATATCCTGATATTTTTACTCATCTTGAATTTGTAGAAGATGACCAGGTACAGCTTTATGCTCTTTCTGCGGATGTTTTTATTGTTCCCTATCTTCATTATGATACTTCAGGTGTGATCATGCTGGCAGTCACTTTTGGGAAAACTGTCATCGCCAGAAGGAGTCCTTTTACCGACAGCTTTCATGGAAATCCTTTCATTCTGTATGACAATGAAACTGAACTTGAAAAAATTCTTACCAATATTACTCATAAAACCATCTTCCAAAAGGAAAAGGTTATTCAAAAGTTGCAGTCCTGTTACAGTTCTGCACGGTTTTACCAATTATTACATTTAATCTATACATTATGATGTCTACTTATTATTGCGGCTGTTGTGAAAGCCTGTTAAGAGAATTTCTTCCCGGAGGAGCTGAATATCCGGCTATCCTTCAATACGACATTGTCGGAATGGGAAGAAGGGAAAACAAAAACTGTCCTGTTTGTGGTTCCAATGACCGGGAACGGATGGTTACTTTATTTTTGAAAAAATTTATTCTAAGTGAGGACTTTTCTGAGCTTAAAATGTTGCACATGGCACCGGAACACGTACTTCGGGAAATCCTGGCAAAGGACAAACGGATTAAATATGTTAAGGGAGATAATTTCAGTGAGGGCTATTCTTATCCCGATACTCTGCACGTGGACATTACCCGTGCTCCTTTTGAAGATCAGTATTTTGATTTTATCATATGTAACCATGTCCTGGAACACATAGAGGATGATACTGCTGCAATTAGAGAATTATACAGGATCCTAAAACCCGGCGGTAGAGCAATCCTTCAGGTTCCAATCTCGGAGAAACTGAAAAAAACATATGAGAACAAAAAAGTGAAAACAACGGAAATGAAGATCAAATATTTCGGGCAGAGGAATCATGTCAGGATTTATGCCTGGGATTATCTGCACAGGCTTGCCTGGGCAGGGTTTCAGACACAAGTCTTCTCATTTGACCAGTTGTATGGCGCTTACTTTATGAAAAGTCGTGGACTTAACGAGAGGGAAAAGATCATTTTCTGCTCGAAGCCCTTATAAAATTACAAAATGATTATGTTGTCTTGTAGCCTATTTTCTGTAAGAAAAGCTCTATGTATTTTTCTCAAAGCGGATAACTTATGCTATGATCTTCTGCTCCATGGTAGTCTGAACCGCCCGTTACAAGGAGTCTATGCTCTTTGGCCAGATTTTCAAAGAAAAGGGTTTGCCCGGGTGTATGTTTATGGGCAAAGGGCTCAATGCCGTCAATACCCGCAGCAAGCAGTTCATTAAAAACATTTCGGGAAATCTCTTCATCTTCTCCTTTAAACAGACTTTTTCAGGGATGTGCCCGGCAAACAGTCAGTCCGGAATCATGCATCGCTTTAATTAATTCTGCAGCTTTAGGAAAGAATACTTCTTCCTCAGCATATAAAAGATTTCCGTTTTCTTTTGCCCGGTGCCTGAGTTCTTTCATATCGGTCATTCAAATTAAGTCTCCGAGTTCACGAATCAGATCCGATTTGTAAACAGGTCCGGGTAAAGATCAGCGGAAGCTTGAGAGAGGACGGGGAGATAGCCCGAAATCCAATCGTTTCTGCCAGACTTTTTCTGCTCTTTTGTTATATCAGTCCTTTATATTCTCCAGTATCTCTGTAAGTTCTTCAGTACAGTTTATACGAACACCATATCATGTAAGATGGATGGGATGTCAAAAAACCTGAGCTGAGATCTCAATTCCGGGTATCCAAAGACAGGTAGAGGTTTCCACTATTTCGGGAAGTGTAAAAAAATGATGATCCGTAATGGAGAGTACTTTATATTCTTCTACTGATTCTGTGAGTTTAAAAAGTTCTGTAACTGATGTTTTTCAATCTGAAAACTGGGTATGGAGGTGAAGGTCTCCTTTGGAGTAACGAATCATTGCTTATCAGTATACAGGTAAAAAATCAGTATAGAGACCCTAAATATAAAAGTCAATGCGAAATGAAAAGATCGTATATGAAAAACATATTCACAGACCCACGATCGTTAATCCCAATTGGCTTACGATATAAGATACTTTTCAAGGTTATAGAAATTTTATAGCAATCCTTTTTCTCTTGCTTTAATGACCAGCAGCTGGTTGTCTCTTGGCGGAACATCCAGTTTAAGCATCAGTATACTTTTGCGTTCCTCAATCGCCCGTAACGATAGCGGAATATGTTCGGGCATATCTTTAACTTTAATTTGTTTTGAGAGGCAATATAGAATGCCCAGGTCGTGACGGTCCAGTCCCAAATCGTCAGCCTTTAGTGCCTGCTTTGCCCCTTTACTGTAATAAGTTTCTCCATTAAGCACCGATTCTACTGCATTCTTTATCTCTGAGCTTGTAAAGTCATTCTTAAGAAGTAAAGCGTCAGGATTGACGGTTTTAATGATATAGCGTATTCTTTCCCCTTGGGAAAACATGGTAGGAACTATAATTTTAGTCTGCGGAAATTTTTTCTTCAGTTGTAAAGCCACTCCTTCTCCTGAATGAATGGCTGCATCACGTGCCGCCGGAAGGTTAATGTCTACAAAAGCAAGATCAAAGGGAAGGATATCAGGCTGTCTCCGGATGCGTTCAAGAGATTCTTCTACAGTGTAGGCTTCCGAGATAACAGGTTTTTCAAACATGTTTTCTAGAATTGCCTTGTAGCCTTCAATGGTCATCGGGTGGTCATCAATGAGTAAAATATGGAGCTGCTGTTTCATGATAAGGGGAATGTACAGTATAATGTGGTGCCTTTGCTTTTTTCAGTGTGGAGGGAAAATGTTCCGCCCACAGATTCTGTCCGCTTCTTCATTCCGGGAATTCCAATGTTAGAGGGTTTATCCGGATCAATTCCAATTCCGTTGTCTAAAATTTCCAGATGGAACTTTTGGTTCTTCTGATAGCATTTTACTTCTGCTTCACTGGCACATGCGTGCTGCTGGATATTGCGCAGGCCCTGCTGGATAATATAATAACAGGCAATTTTAATCCGGTTGGAAACCCTGTTCCAATCCAAATCGGATGCAATAGTCAGAGAGGAGCGGGTGCTTCGGGAAAGCTGATTATCGATTAGTTGCTCCAGCAGGCTCTTATACGATACATCAATGATCTTCTGACGGTTCATATCATAGACAATAGAACCCAGTTCATCCAGAATGGATTTCATATACTGGACAGAAGTATCGAGCTTTTCTTTTACCGGAGATTCACTTTGTGAGGCCAGGGCGTCAAGTCCCAGCATCGTCCCGGAAATTTTGCCGGCAATGCTGTCGTGAAGATCATGGGAGATCCGTTCCTGTTCTCTCTGCTTGGCTTTTTCGGCAAAGCCCTGCTGCTGGAGTAAAAGAGATTCAATTTCCTTTTCTGCTTCAAGTTCTTTTTGCTGCATCAGTAAACTCTTTTCACGAGCCTTCAGGCGGGAATAACGGACATACAATACACTTGTAATAATCAGCAGCACTAAAAGTCCCAACGCTGCATACAGATATATCCGCTGCTGACGGGCTTTGAGCTGCTGTAGCTGGTTTCTGAGCTTAAGATCCTTGTTTTCTTTTTCCTTTTCTTTGGACTCGTAACGGATGTCTGCAAATTTCTCTCCGACATTAAGTTCTTTATGATAGACTTTTTTAAGCAGGCTGTCATAACCTTTAGCATAACGTAAGGCTTCGGGAAGCTTTCCTGAATTTTTATAATTGCTGCTCAAAAGCTCCATGGCTGTCAGGGCATCCCGGTAATTTCCGGTATTCTGGGCTAACGTGTGTGCCTGCTGTGCATAGGAGTTGGATTTTTCATAGTCTCCGCTTCTCCGGTAATATTCCGCAAGGTGCAGCTTACTGATCACAATGCCGGCATCATGTCCGATTTTCTTTCGGATCTCCAGAGCCTTCAGATAATCTTTCAGAACGTTATTATTTTTTTGCTGCAAAAAATGAAGGTGAGCGTTGTTGTCTATAATACGGGCATATTCTTCGGGATATTTTTCCAAAACAGCTAGCGGATACTGCAATGCTCTGGAATAATAATACGCTGAATTTGTAAAGTCTTTGTGGGTTTTATAGGCCGTTGCCATATTGTTCAGCGTCTGGAGGATAAGTTCATTATTCCCGGACTGCTCTCTGAGTTCAAGGGATTTTTTGTAATAACTCACGCAGCGCTGAAGGTCACCCAACTCGTTATAGGTGATTCCCAGATTGTTATACAGCTCGTCTGCAAAATCCGTTTTCTTGTTGCCAATAAATTCCAGAGCCTGGATGCAGCTTTCCTTACTTTTGATAAACTGTCGGGTGTTTTTTTCCAGAATTCCCATTCGCAGAAGTGTTTTAGCCATTTTCAGGGTATCTTTTGCCTGTCGGTACGCCTGATAGGCTTTACGAAAATAGTAATATGCTGTACTGCTGCTTTCGTTTTGTTCGTAAAAATGACTTCCTAAATACACATTGACCCTCCCTTCAAGTTGTTTGTCACCAAGCGCTCTTGCCAAAACCAATGCCTGTTCCCCATGATAAAGCATAGAATCACTCCGATCGGTATTCCAATACTTTTTTAACTGAAGAACGTGGTCTTCATACATTTTCACAGATTCGGTATTTTGCCCCGGTATACTGACGCATACCATAATCAATAAGACAAGTAAAAACAAGCGCATGGTTTAGTTCATTTTGCAGATTAAAAATACTATTTTTTTAACAAAATCATGATTTGAATAACAATATGATATAAAAACAGTTAGTTTATCTGAAAAAAACAGAAATTAATCTCCTTTATTAGAAGACAGGATAATATCATTGTTACGATATACTAAAAGAGGCTGCCATTGGCAGCCTCTCTTTTGTATATCCATCTTACAGATGTCTGTAAGGGTATCATGCGACATTTACTCATCAGGTGGTGGCATATTGTTTCCCTGGTCACCATGTTCCCTGTCTGCCTGATTAATATCCGTAGGGAGCTGTTGCTCAACCTTGTGGTTTTGCGGAACTGTACTCATTTCTTCCAGTTCTCGGCAGGACACTGCGGTTCCTGCGATCATGAGTGCTGCAATAAGCAATAACACTTTTTTTTCCATGTTTTGACATTTTTTAATTCTAAAAAATGCCAGCGCTGGCGGGAAAGAGCTGCTATGATCAACGTTTCAAAAACTTCCCGGGGGTCTTTGTCTTGTCAATGTTTCGCTGCTCTTTTTGGGATCCCAAAAACCAACCTTTCGGTCAGTAGAAATTTCTACCACAAAGGAAAAGCAATGCCGGAAATTAATTTTAATCAGAATCTTGCCTTTTCTGGCGAACGGGCAGATTATATAAAAAAGCCACCCTTAGTTTTTACTTAGGGTGGCTGCTTTTTAATTCAATAAATCTCAGAAATTATTAATGTTGCCTTTTACTTTTTTTGTCTTTACCATGTTCTTGGCCACATTATAAGTGATGGTGGGAAATAAGTTTATAGGAATGTTTTGAGCCCGTGCAAAAGCCAGAAGTTCCGGCAGTCTCGTCTGGAGCAGCTGCTGGTGGAATGATTCGGAAAAAATAAGCTGCTGCTCAGGAAGCGTCAAAGACTGAAGTAAGGATTCAGAATCAGGAAGGTTCCAATTGCTCCGCTGTATTTCGGAAAGTATTTTGATGAGTGTGCTGTTTTGAGAGAGTTTGGTCTGGAAAATATTGAGCTGATCTTTCTCGGAAAGCGTTTCCTGATGTACCGGATAGTAATTGCTCATTATTCCAAAAAATTTCTCCTGGACATCTATAAAAGTATCCGAAATTTCTTCTCCGCTCATATTTTCATCCGAAAAATAAAAAAATGTAATTTCATAGGCTGTTCGGTCCAGAATTTCCACACCGAGTACCTTCTGTGCGTCATTGGTAAAAAACGCAGCAAAGCTGCGCACCAGTTCTTCAATGATCAATCCGTTTTTAAGGTTAGTTTTCAGGGTTTTCGCAGGGGTTTGCCATCGGTACTTGATGCATCCCGGTCCTATAACAACTTTTTTATCATCTCCGACTCCTGTTTTCTCAAGCTTTTTTAACACTTCCAGGTGCGAACGCTCGATGAGCATTAACTGGGTTTGTTGAAAGATAATCTGACCCCGTATGTCTTGTGGTTTAACTTCAAAACTGGTATTTCCGTATAATATCTTGCGTTCCGACGTTCCTGTAAACATCAGTTTGCTTTCTACTTTAGGACGGTTGAACAAAACTGTCCCTTTCAGTGCCACATCATAAAATTCAGCGTTTTCGTTAAAGGTGTTGTTGGTAAAATTGATGACAGCAGTACTAATCTCTGATTCTTTGAACGTAAAATTTTCATCGAATGTATTGGAAATAATGTCAAAACAGTTATCTATTTTCTCTATTTCCTGAAAAAGAACTTCTTCTTTAAAATGACATTCGCAGATCGTCAGATGAGAAGTGAAATTGGTCTGATGTGAAAATTCAAAGTAGCCTTCAAAAATGCAGTCTTCCATCTCAAGACTCAGAATGCTAAACTCACTTTCTAGAGTACAGGCAGAGAATTCAACTTCGTGCTTAAACGTACATCGTTTAAATATTACCTCATGATGAAATACGCAATCCTGAAAAGCCAGTCTCTGAGGGATGACTTTCCTCCTGGTATTCCCAACACATTCAATGATCCCATGAAATTCAGACTGGTGAAAATCAGATCCTGATAATACATCCAGATAATCAATTGCTATTTTTCCTTTGGCTGCTACGAAATGGACTTCCCTCAAATCAATCTCCGATTGGCTTTCGCGGCATACGGCAATATATTTTTTTAAATAGCCGTAAAAATCGTTCTCTTTTTTCCATGAAAGATCCCGGCTGTGGAAAATACACAGTCCGTTATCATCCACAGGAAGCTTATTGACTGATTTCTCAAGCTCACAATGATGGTTCTTTTTTTCAATAGAAAAATTTTTATAGCTATAGGTACACATAAAATCAGCTCATATTAATATCTCCTTTATGCTTTTTGATATTATTTATATTCTTAGCAATATTAATGTTGGTGTTACCGGAACCCTTATAGATATGGGCTAAGTATTCATTGTAATTATTATACCCCAGATATTTGGAGAGCTGGAGTTTGGACCGGTCATTCGGAGGTGAAAAACCTTCTACATCTTTGTCCTTCATATGTTCCATATATCTTCGGTAATACCGTTCCAGAGTCTTGACGGATATCACCACGCCAAACTTTGGATTTTCATTAAAAAGTGCTACCATCTGATTGTGGACATAACCAACTACTGTATTTCTGACTGTGGATCCGCAATCCTTTTGTGCTTTTTTAAATACTTCTTTTACCAGTTGGCTTACTACGGTATTTTCATCTACTGCAACTTCATATCCATCTTTTTTTTCTTCTTCCATAATTATTGTTTTAAAAATTTGTCATCATTGGCGACAAGCTGTCGATGATTTTTCCACTTATTCCAGCCAACTTGCAGCTATTAAACGGAACTTATGAAATGTCGTCTTGCTTATCACAGTACAAATATAGTTTGCTTATCTCAATACCGCCTGCGGGAAAACCGCACTTATCAATTCATAAATATATACAATACAAATATTGCATACCGAAGATTACTACAAAAACTTAAAATACAAAAAATTAAAACCTTAAAAAACGTTGATATGATCCATGCCCTAAAACTATTTTTCGGTGCCATCGCGGCCCTTCTGATCTCCCTGCTGAGATTTTTGCTATCCCTCCTGTACACCGGATTCAGGCTGGTGGATATGGTATGTGTATTCTTCCTGACCCAAATCGAAAACCTTTTACATGAAATCAAATGATTAAGAAATTCCTGTTACAGCAAATTAAAACCCGGATCAGTAAAAGTTCTCCTGCCGGCAAACAGCTGGCTGAAACGATCTGGGGGAAGGATCACAGCCTGAAGGCTGCCTTTAACAAACCCGAAACCCTTATTTCGTCAAAAGAGCAGGGTTTCTGTATTGACGGCACCCGGTTTGTTTCCATGGCCAAAAGCCGTGAAAATTATCTGGTGGTGGCTCCTTCGGGAAAAGGTAAATCGCAGGTGTCGGTATTTCCGTTCCTGCTCAATGCCAAAGGGCAGTATTCCATTATGGTGAATGACCCCAGCGGTGAGCTCAGCCGTACCATTCCGTATTTAGAATCGGCAGGCTACCGCTGCATGGAACTCAACTTTGGAAAGAAAACCGGAGTCTACTTTAACCCAATGGACGGATGCCGCAATAATGCCACCCAGATGCGGAAGATTGCCAAAACACTCCTTAACGCTACCACCGATGAATCTGACTTTTTTACCATTTCTGCAGAAGACTGTATTGTACTTTTTATGCAATATCTGCTGGAATCCGAAGCGGAGGAATATGGAAATCTTGCCAATGTTTACCGCCTCCTGATGGAATACCAGGGCAACCCGGATGCTGTAGAAAGGCTCCTTGCAGAACGTGCTTCTGAAACAGTATTCCGCAAGCTCCGATCTCTTGCCGGAGCCTCCGAGAATACCCGGAAATCAATTGTGGCAAGTGCACTGGCAGCACTCTCATTTATCGGTGATGATCCTATGCTCTGCGATATTACGTGCAGAACCACAGTCCGTTTCGAAGAGTTCCGGAAAACGCCCCACGCTTTGTTTGCCCATGTGCCTGTCGGAGATATCCGCTACTATGCTCCTATGGTATCACTCTTCTTTCAGGAGTTCTACCGCTATGCCTTCTCAAGACTACCGACAGAAAAAGAACTCGATGTATTTATGATCATGGATGAGTTTGATACATTAACCGCCATAAGGGATTATTCTGAAATTATTTCCAATTCACGGAAATTCAAGATTCCGCAGCAGCTGATTTTACAGTCCGAATCTTTATTGGGTAAATACGGTGAAAAGGCACAGAATATCCTTAACAACTGTAATATTAAATGTTATTACGGCGGCTTGGGGGAAGAAACCTATGCCCTGGAGCGAATGCTCGGGATATATGAATATAAGGATAAAAAATCGGGAGCAGCGAAACAGCGTTCACTGATGACGGCTTCAGAGATCCGGGAAATGAAGGATGAAATCCTGGTGCTTCCTTCCGGGGATAAACCTCTGAAAGTAAGAGTTACCCATGCCTACAAACAAAAGGAACTGATACAAAAGCTCCAAATGACACCCCAAAGAAGGCCTGAACCTGTAGAATATAAAGTACGCTATCTAACGATATAACAGTGTAACAATTAAAGAATAAGAACAAAGAGGAAAAGCAGCAGAGAAAATACTTCACGGAAATCATGAACTCACCATAAAAAACGATCTGCACAAACAAGCAGCAAACAGCAGATTCATTAATTATCAAAATGACACGCTAAAATATCAAACCAACAACAATCAACAAACAACAATCAGCCCAATACCCAAACACGATACTTATGAAACTGATTACTGAAACTTTAGAAAAACGTTTTGCCGAAATTGGCGATCAATCTGAAATTGACAACCCGGTTATTATTGCCAAATTTTTCAATCCCTGCGGTTCACAGACATGGTATGCAGTGGAATACAATCCTGAAAACCATATCTGTTACGGCTATGTCACAGGAATGTGGGAGGATGAATGGGGAACATTTTCAATCGATGAACTGGAAGCAGTGCAGCTTCCTTTTGCGATGACCATAGAACGGGACATTTACTTTAAGGAGATCAGATTCCGTGAGCTGATACGGCAGCAGAGACTGGAAAAGCTGAATATGGATCACTCTTCCAAACAACAGTTTCTGGACTTAGACCTGTAGCATTTATATTGATAAAAACAGAAGGTTCGGCAGCGTCAATGATAAGCTCCTATTGTCAATCTGAACGGAAAGTCATGAAACAGTAAAAAATCACATGATCTTCCGAACCTCTCAATTTAAAACACCAATCCACAGTAACAATTACCTGTAACCCTGGCCCGTAACGATGACAGGAGCCATCAGCATCCGGACAAAGGGCAGGAATATAACAACAAACCATTATACTTATGAAACTGATAACAGAACTTTTAGAAAAACGCTTTGCCGAGATCGGAAAACAAGGCAAAGATAATCCATTGGTAATAGATAACGCCAGTGGTCAGCAAACCTGGCATATCACTATGTATGACCCCAGATCAGGAACCTGTTTAGGATACCTTGTCGGGGAGGAGGAAAAAAAGTGGGGATATTTCCCTTTGGATAAACTGGAAATACTCTCTCAGTCTTTTCTACTGTCCATTGAAAAAGACTGCTTTTTTGAAGAAATACATTTCGATAACCTGATGCAGCTTCCACGCTATATCATCATTCAGGATATGTCCGTCAAAAAAAATAATAAAGACCGTGATTGTGAACAGCAGCGATAGTACGGAAACCAACCAAAGGGAGTACAAAAGCCTGCATGAGTATCTTGATACTGTATTTGCAGGACAAAATCCTTCCCATGAAGAGATTATCCGTGAAAAGAAAAAATATTGGCGGCGGTATAATACACTGCTTAAACAGCAGCAACGCCGAAAGTATAAGAACTATACCATATCCCTGACAACAGACGAATCCCGGGAACTTAAAAAACGGATTGCCAAAAAGCAGTCCGTTACAGAATATATCAGGGAGCTGGTAAAAACGGATCTCAGGACCGGAACTCAAGTTAATGAATCATGGTCAGAGCATGATATCAGAAAAGAACAACAGCTTTTTATGATTGCGGATTATCTTGAGAAACTAGTACTAGGATCTTATATCACAGATCATAAAAGCATTACAGAGCTGAAAAGCCACCTGCAGAAACTATGGAAAATAGTAGGTTAACCATGCCATGCTTTACCAATCCAATGACCCAATTTGCCCAAATAACAATAGATCATAATAACAGTGTAACAATATAAAAATGATGTGATCCTGTAATGCTGACTTGCAGAATGGTAAAAATGATGGAAAAGTGCAAGTGATTGTTGATTAAGTGATCAGACACGGTTCTTAAGTCCGGCAAAACGGCATTTTACATTATTCATCAGGTTTCTTAATTCTAAACGATTAAAGGTCGATGTACATGCTAACAAAAAATATCAAGTGTAAAAATCTGAAATTATGATCATTAAAAGTACTTCTTACAAAAGTATCTCCTGCTTTTCTTCGATCCCAAAGTACATTCTAAGGGATAGTGAAAGGGACAACAGCTTTGTACTGACCCAATTTATCAAGGGGGATACTTCCGATATTAACAGGCTGGCTATGCAGCTCGCCTCCAATGAAGAATTCCGAAAACGAAAATGCAGAAACAACGTACTCCTTTACATGGATATTCTGTCTTTTCATGCCCATGACACTCCATCTCTGAGTAATGATAAGCTGCAGGTTATGGCCATGAAATACCTTTCCTTACGGGCTCCGAGATCATTGGCAGTAGCCACGGTACACCGGAATGATAAGCAGCATGTTCATCTTCATATCTGCTTTTCTGCCATGGAATATAAAACCGGGAAAGTCGCCAGAATTTCTAAAAAAGAATTCAGCCGTATCAAAGAACAAATGGAGGCTTTCCAGAAAGAACGGTTTCCGGAGCTGGAATATTCATCAGTGCGGCACGGCAGGACCGAGAGAAAAAGTAAGAGGTATAGAAAAGAAAAAGAGACGGCGATGACGAAGCGGGGGAGGATTTCTGAAAAACAGCAGTTATGCGATCTGCTGGATGATGTATTTCAAAAGGCGGGTTCGGAAAAAGAATTTTATACCATCCTGCAGGAGAGAGGAGTGGAAATCTATACAAGAAATAATGAGCCTGCAGGAGTCCGGGGAAAACGGAAATTCAGGTTTAAAACGTTGGGATATGATAAACAAATCCTTCAATCCTTAGAGCAAAATTCCGAAGTTTCCATACGGATGAAAATGCTTCATAAATTAAGAGAAAACCGTCATGAAAAAGAACATGAACTGGCAGGGAAATTAAGGTAAATGCATCATGAAAAAACAAGTGGAAATCGAACGTAAAAATAAGTGAAAAAATGATTCTGAATGATCACAATAATGCAGCTTAAAAAGGATCGTAAATTACTTAAAATCCAATTCCGTAAGCTTTCTTTCAAGATACAATCCGTCATTGTGACGGTACGAATGCAATCCTGCAAGGGCTGAGCGGAAAAAAAAGCAGAGGGAGATTTTGGACAAAAACAACAATGAAAAAAGAAAAAAGAAACCCCAAAAAGAAAACAAAAAAATGATGGATACAGCAGGTAAATACCCTCCAAAACCGGAAGAATTTTCCTGCTGTTTTACCAAAAAAATGAAGCGTATTTGAGTAGAAAATAAAGGCCGGTTTTAGCCATCCTTCATCAAAAAAAGAAGGATAAAAAACACTCAAAACAGTATAGAATAATTGACAAAAAAAAATTAAAAACACAACCGGGAAATTACCTTCCGATTTTAAAATTAGGCTATGAATATTCATGATCATCAAAAAGATAAAGAACTGTTTCTGATCCAAACCGATTCTGAAACATTTTATAAAATGGTTAAAAAAATTGTTGAACGTATAAAAAGTGAAGAAATTAAAGATAAGGAAACTGATTTCATTTCTGAGAAGGAGGCAATGCAGCTACTGGGAATATCATCAAAATCAACCCTTCAAAAGTATCGTGACCAGTCTGTCATTACATTCTATAAATTAAGCGGCCGCAAAATACGGTATTCCCGCCTGTCAATTGAAAAATTCATCCATTCCAAAAAAGAATCTTTTGACTAAAGCAGATAGAATGGATTCGGGATGAAAGCACAGAATTAAAGATAAGATAATGCCCCTCATATGCCATTATCTTATCTTTTTGCTTGAAGTCATGATGTCAATTTATATTCTGATATCGTTATAAAATAGTTTGATTATCTATTGGGAAGCAAAACAAATTAACATTCCCGGATCATTAATTATTTTGTTATACTTATTTAAATATCCTGTTTATTGATACCATACTTTATGAAAAATACTGATAAACCCTTTGAAACCACTTACGAAATGTTTTCCTCAGAAATCTCCTGAAAAAGATATGGTATAACTGATCCTGAACTCTCAAAAAATCTCTACAGGGAATATATGAAAACCTGAGATCAGAAAAAACGGGATGAGCTTATCCTGCGTCATGTGAACTATGTACTTTATTATTGCAGGACCCAGATCAGTTCCTATAAGCTTTCCAATCATAACGGAGAATTCATGGATCTGGTGCAGGAAGGAATCTCAGGACTTTTAATTGCAGCCCACAGGTACAATCCTGACAAAGCTGCTTTTTTAACCTATGCACGATATTACATCAAAGTGGTGATCGACAATTACCTGGCGACCATAGGAAACAAATCACCTTTTAATACAAAAGATCAGGTTGGAGCAGCTGTTCAGGCGTATCATCTATTGAATTCCACTCAAAATGAAACGGGAGAAATCCTTCAGCTGGAAGAAGTCGCCCAAATACTCAGGGTAAGTTCGCGTGTGCTTTTGCAAAAGATTGAAGCGCAGGCCTATAATGTAATTTCTTTGGATGCTCCTGTAAGAAGAGGAGACGAAGAAAGCACCCGGTGAGATATTTTACAAACAGCTGGAAATAGCTCCCAAAACAGTCATGATGAGCATTCCACTGATATGATGAATAAGGAAATTCACGCCATTGTGCTGAAAGAAATGAGACTGAACCTTTCGATAAGGGAGTATAATATTGTAAAAATGCATTATCTGGATCATTCCACTCAGGATGAAATCGCTTCCGTCTATGGCTGCAGCAGGGAAAGAATCCGCCAGATTGAAGAAATAGCCCTTTGAAAGGTTCTTTTAGCATTAAAGAGCAAATATCCTGAATTAAAAATCAGTCTGGAAACAGGGTCGGTGAAAAAACGCTCACAGATAGACACCAAATATCATAATGTTATGAGGTCCGCACTGGAAACGCAGAGAAAAGAAATCAAAAAACAGAGCAGGCTGGGTGCTCAAATGAAAGCCCAATATGTGCTGGAACAGCTGGAGAGAGCCAGAATCAATGCGCTCAATCTCTCGGTAGACGATATACACGGATTATGCTTATATTGTCTTGGAAATGAACAGAGTATGTATCAAAGTTCTGAGCATATAGATACCTTATTCAACATAGCAAAGTATGATCCCCGTATCTCTTTAGCCGGAAGCAAACGGGAACATCAGCCCAGAATCTATCGTAATACATCCGATGAAAAGGAGTTTTTCGATTGGTTCTTTGAGCAGAAATCTGAGACAGTTCCTTTGCACGTTTCGGAATTTATCAAAAAATATTACGAGGCTACAAATAAAAATGCTCTTTTGGAAGGGGAGAGTATCGATGAGCTGGTCAAAAAGAAAGATTATTACCTGAAACTGTTTTTTGAAATTCCTTGAGTGACGGGATAATTATAGCTGCTTTTTAGATGTAATAGAAAAGATAGCTTCTGACCGAAATTGTCCTTCGTATTTCTGTGAGGGCAGTTTGTAAATGCTACAGTATATATGAATGCCAAACAATTTCTTCCAATTTTCTCTTGTATTTGTATATGAATTACATATCTATTTCATATGCAGATCGTTTAATTATTTTATCATTCAATGAAAATCATCCGTTATAATGAAGAAAAAAGAATCACAATATTGGAGAAAAGAGGGATTGATCTGCATACTGTTGCCCATCTTATTAATGAATGAGAAATTATAGATAAAAGAACCAATCCCGGCAGAGAAGGACAGATGATGTATGTGATTCTCTATGAGTGATATTATTGCGCAGTCCCTTTTGTTGAGAATGATGAAGAAATATTTATTAAAACGGCATATCTCAGCAGGAAACTCAAAAAACTTTATTTTTAACCATACTTTCCATGCTCAATTACGACAACCAACATTTAGATAAGCAGGAACTTTTATCGGAAGAATGATTAACAGCATCTTCCAGCCAGGGACTTTCAGCCCAGCAATTGAAAGCTGAAAAAGCAAAACTGCAAGGGTATTCAGTCCATAAGCCTGTCAAAAAAGCCATCAGCATAAGACTCCTGGCTTCTGATTTGGTAAAACTGAAATCAAAAGCTGAAATGATGGGAATACCTTACCAAACCCTTATTGCAATGGAACTTCATAAAATGGTTAATTAGTCATTCCTTAAAAAGCTAATTTTTCATTTTGAAAATTATACTTGCCTAAAAAGATTTTGAAAACAAGTTCAAACCAAAGGATCAATTGTTTTTTAATTTGGTTTAATCTCATCTTCAAATTGTATCCAATTCCTGCTAATAAGGCATTATGAATATCTCCATCCACTCCTTTTAGGAAATTTAATCCTAAGGAGTGGTTTCTTTTTAAATGCGAGATACAAGTTTCTATTGCTGCTCTTGCCCGGAATCTTAATCTTGATACTTGTTGCCCATATCT
>NZ_QEHP01000094.1:0-32594 GCF_003094695.1 Chryseobacterium sp. HMWF035
CCTCTGTCCCAAAATGAGCACTAAAACTAAATATATTCATCTTAAACAATTGACTATACGCAAATTTACTAAATTTAGGTGAAATTACGGATATTCAATTTTATTATGACTAAGTTACGTAATTTTTGGATTGAATATAAAAAAAAATTAAGATTGAGATTTAGGTCTAAGATTAGTTTTTAACGCAAAGTCGCAAGTTTTTTTTAAATGTCTGAGCATATTTTCGTTCGCGAAGGCGTTTCACTCAGCGAAATTATTCACAAATTTTGTCATGCTGAAAGCATTTCTGCGATTATATTTGATAGATTTCTCCTTCGTCGAAATGACAGTATTATGTATAAAAAAACTCCCGCAGATTTTGCGGATTTAGCAGATAAATTGGTTTAAAATCTTCGTAATCTGTACAATATGCGGGAGATAAAAAGTTTAAACCTTTTAATTCAAAATGTCTGAAAATACCTTTCGTTCGCAAAGGCGTTTGAATACGTTGAATCTTTGATTTCACTCAGCGAAACTATTCACAAAGTTTGTCATGCTGAAAGTATCTCTACAATTATATTTGATAGATTTTTCCTTCGTCGAAATGACAGTATTATGTATAAAAAAACTCCCGCAGATTATACAGATTTGGCGGATGATTCTGTAAAAAATCTGCGTAATCTGTACAATCTGCGGGAGATATAAAAAAGTTTAAAACTTTTAATTCAAAACATAAGAAGTTCCGTCTCTTCCGTCTTTCAGTTCGATACCTTCAGCAAGAAGCTTATCGCGGATCTGATCGGAAAGTTCGAAATTTTTTGATTTTCTTGCCTGATTTCTCAATTCAATTAAAACCTTCAGGGTCTGATCCAGTTTTTCATTATTGTTTTCCTCAATCGTCTGAAGTCCCAAAACGTCGAAAACCAAAGCATTTAAAGTAGATTTCAGTTCCTCTAAATCTTTCGTTGAGATTGTTTCCTTCCCATCATTTAAAGCAAAGATATATTTTACCGCTTCAAATAAATGCGCAATTAAAACCGGAGAATTGAAATCGTCCGTTAATGCATCATACGCTTTATTTTTCCATTCTTCAAGACTGAAACTGGAGTGTTTTTCGTCATTCGGAGTGATGCTGTCCAGTACTTTAATGGCTTCCATCAATCTCGTGTATCCTTTTTCACTCGCAATCATGGCATCATTTGAAATGTCCAAAACACTTCTGTAATGTGCCTGCAAAAAGCAGAAACGAACGATGGAAGGATGGAATGGTTTTTCGAAGAAATCATTTTCTCCTGTCACCAACTGCATTGGCAAAATATAATTTCCGGTGGATTTGCTCATACGCTGGGAATTCATCGTCAACATATTGGCGTGCATCCAGTAATTTACCGGAGAAGCATCATTGCACGCTTTTCCCTGTGCGATTTCACATTCATGGTGCGGAAATTTCAGATCCATTCCGCCTCCGTGAATATCGAAAGTTTCTCCTAAATATTTTGTACTCATTGCAGTACATTCCAGATGCCATCCTGGAAAACCTTCTCCCCATGGCGAATTCCATCTCATGATGTGTGCCGGAGAAGCTTTTTTCCACAATGCGAAATCCTGCGGATTTTTCTTTTCACCCTGTCCGTCGAGATCACGGGTATTGGCAAAAAGTTCTTCTATATTTCTTTTCGAAAGTTCACCATAGTTTAAGCCTCTTCTGTTGTATTCCAACACATCGAAATACACAGAACCGTTGCTTTCGTAGGCGAATCCTCTTTCAATTAATTTTTGAGTAAGTTCGATCTGCTCTACGATATGACCTGTTGCAGTCGGTTCAATATTCGGAGGAAGCAAATTGAACATATCCAACACTTTATGAAAATCGACTGTATATTTCTGTACAATTTCCATTGGCTCTAACTTTTCAAGACGGGTTTGTTTTACAAATCTGTCATTATTTACGTCTCCATCGTCGGTAAGATGACCTGCATCAGTAATGTTTCTTACGTAACGAACTTTATAGCCTAAATGCATTAAACTTCTGTAGATGAAGTCGAAAGAAAGGAAGGTTCTTACATTTCCCAAGTGTACATTGCTGTAAACGGTCGGTCCGCAGACGTACATTCCTACATTTCCTTCTAAAATCGGCTTGAATATTTCTTTTTCTCCCGCAAGCGAGTTGTATATTTTTAGTTGCATGATTTCTTATGAATGATAATTGATGATTAATTAATGATTTTTTTAATTTAATTCAGGATAAGTCTTTCACAACAAATAATTGTTGTAATAAAAATTTTATCTGAAACTTTTTTAAATTTTATCATTATTAAATAGCTTTTAAATGATGTTGTAAATGACTAATATAATCATTAATGATGAATTCCAAAGTAAAAATCTGAGGTTCTGTTTTCGTCATATCACAGGTTCTCTGTAAATCTTCATCCGGAATATTTTCAACTACATGTACAATCTGAAGATTCAAAATCTTCCAAAGAGTGATGATATCCGACGTTGGAATATTCTGATAATTCTGGGCTTTTACCCAAAAATCCTGATCATAGACAATATTCTCATTTTCTTTGTATTGTGTGATTACAAATCTTCTGATATTGGATAAAGCACTGTCACAAAGATGACCTAAAATTTCTTTTTTTGACCATTTTTCAGGTGAAATTTTATATGCCCAATCTTCTTCATTAATTTCTTCGAATTTAAGAAGTTCTTCTTCAACAATATTTTTAAGAATCTGATAGTCCATTCATTTAATTACTTTAATCCAATTTCGCATGGCTTCCTACATAATGAAGAAATTCCTGTCTTGTAATAGGATTGGTTCTGAAAATCCCGCTTAATTCTGCGGTAATGGTAGAACTTGCGGTATCTTTTATTCCTCTGCAATTAACGCAAAGGTGTTTTGCATCAATGATACAGGCAACGTCTTTTGTTCCTAAAGCTTCTTTTAAAGCGTTTACAATCTGCATCGTCAGTCTTTCCTGAACCTGCGGTCTTTTTGCATAATAATCCACAATCCTGTTAATTTTTGAAAGACCGATTACTTCTCCGTTCGAAATGTAAGCAACGTGTGCTCTTCCGATAATCGGCAGGAAGTGATGTTCACAGAACGAATAAACGGTGATATCTTTTTCCACCAACATTTGGCGGTATTTGTATTTATTTGAGAATGTGGAAATTCCCGGTTTGTTTTCTGGAAGAAGTCCTCCGAAAATTTCATTTACGTACATTTTAGCAACACGTTTCGGAGAGTCTTTCAGAGAATCGTCGGTCATGTCTAAACCCAGCGTTTCCATGATCTCCCCAAAAAGTTCGGTAATTTTTTCTATCTTTTCTTCCGGTGATTTATCAAAAGCATCTTCCCTTATAGGCGTATGTTCTTTTCCTGTGAAAATATCATCGTCGTTATCCGTAAAATCAACCATTTTTATTTAATTTGCACAAAAATACGGATAAAATCTGTTCGTCATATTTAATTTGGGCGAAAAACATTATCTTTTACCCCCACTATCATTTTACACCATGATTACTGCTGAAGAAGTACAAAACCAATCTCAGAGAAAGGAATTTTTAGAATTTCCGGCAAGGCTTTATCAAAAAGACAAAAACTATATAAGACCCCGAAATATTGATATCGAAGATATTTTTAACCCTCAAAAAAACAGATTTTTTAAAAACGGCGAATGTGTAAGATTTTTGTTTAAAAATAAAGAAAATAAAACCGTAGGCAAAGTTGCGGTTTTCATTAACGAAACGTATCAGCAAAAACAGCCAACCGGCGGAATCGGGTTTTTCGACTGTATCAATGATCAGGAAACTGCAGACTTTATTTTTGATCACTGCAAAAACTGGCTTCAGCAAAGAGGAATGGAAGCAATGGACGGACCAATTAATTTCGGGGAGCGCGACAAATTCTGGGGATTGGTAATTGATGGTTTTATCGAACCTCTGTTCGGAATGAATTACAATTTTCCTTATTACAAAGATCTTTTTGAAAACTACGGGTTTAAAATTTATTTTGAGCAGCTTTGTTTTTCAAGACCTATTTTTGCCGAAGTTTCGAGACTTTTTACGGTAATGCACGCCAAACACAGTAAGAATCCCGATCTTTCTGCAATGCCCATGACAAAAAATAATCTGGAAAAATTTGCCAGAGATTTTACGGAAATTTATAATAAAGCGTGGGCTGCACATGGCGAAGGAAAATGTATGCAGGAATCTAAAGTGCTGAAAATGTTTAAAACGATGAAGCCGATCATCAATGAACATATTTCATGGTTTGTTTACGAAAATGAAAAACCGATCGCGATGTGGATGAATCTTCCGGATACGAATCAGTGGTTTAAATATCTGAATGGGAAATTCGGGATCTGGGAAAAGCTGAAGTTTCTCTGGATCAAACAGTTTAAGAAGAATGAAAAAATGGTGGGTCTGGTTTTCGGCGTTGTTCCGGAATGGCAAAGGAAAGGTGTTGAAGGCTACATGATCTGGGAAGGAACACAACATTTAAGGAAACATACAGATTTTAAAATCACTGAAATGCAGTGGATCGGGGATTTTAATCCTAAGATGATTAAAATTGCGGAAAATCTTGATACTACGGTCACCCGAAAATTAGCGACGTACCGTTATCTTTTTGACAGGAATAAGGAGTTTGAGAGGCATCCTGTTTTGTGATTCAATAGATTTCGGCGGCTTCGCCGCCGAAATCTATTGAAAAGAGCTCTGCAAAAATGCAGAACTCCAATCAAAAATTCACTTTTCAATTTATTAGAATAGCGCTCCGGCTACTTTTTTAATATTATCACTTTTCCCCATCGAATAAAAATGCAGAACAGGAACTCCAAATTCCAGCAATTCTCTGCACTGTGCGATTGCCCATTCGATTCCGATTTGTTTTACGGCTTCGTTGTTTTTGGCATTTTCCACTTCATTAATTAAATCTTCCGGAAGATCAATTTTAAAAATCTGAGGCAAAATCTTTAAATGCTTTTTCGTGGCAATTGGTTTAATTCCCGGGATAATAGGAACTGTAATCCCCATTTCTCTGGCTTTCTGAACGAATTCAATGAATTTTTTATTATCGAAAAACATTTGGGTTACGATATAATCTGCTCCTGCATCCACTTTTTGTTTCAGCCATTTCAGATCATAATTCATGGATGGCGCTTCCATGTGCTTTTCAGGATAACCGGCAACGCCGATGCAGAACTTATTATGCTCATCACAAATTTCATCCTGATTATGCAGATATTTTCCTCTTCCCAGATCATTAATCTGGTGAACCAGTTCCATTGCGCTTCCGTGACCTCCCTGAGTTGGCTCAAAATACTGATGTCCTTTCATCGCATCGCCTCTGAGAGCCATCACGTTATCAATTCCGAGATACATACAGTCTACCAGAAGATATTCTGTTTCTTCTTTGGTAAAACCTCCGCAAAGCAGATGCGGAACGGTATCTACATTGTATTTGTGTTGAATAGAGGCACAAATCCCCAACGTTCCGGGACGCATTCGGGTAATTCTGCGTTCCATTAATCCGTTTCCTTTGTCGATATAAATATATTCTTCTCTGGAAGTCGTAACGTCAATGAATGGCGGTTTAAATTCCATTAAAGGATCAATATTTTTATAAAGATCTTCAATTCCGATTCCTTTTTGCGGCGGAACAACTTCAAGGGAGAATAACGTTTTTCCGTTTGCGTTTTTTATATGGTCTGTGATTTTCATTAACCTTTTTTCGTTTTATTTTTTATAAAATTTATAACATAATTTACAACTTCGCTGGCGGCTTCATTATAAATAAGATTAGGTGAATAACTATAATTATAAGAATTAGAGAATATTTCCTTCGAGTCAATAATTTGCATTCCATAATAATCAAGTTCCCACTCTTCTATAGAATATGTAATGGTTTTATTTTTTATTAGAATTTTTAATTCAAACTCAACATTAATTTTATTCTCCAAATGATCTTGAAAAGAAATGAATATATTCAATTCAATATTATCATTAAAAAAAAACTTCTTTATTCTAATTTCCTCTAGAAAATTTTTATATAAAGCAAGTGGAATTCGTGTGCCTAAATAACCCACACTTGACTTTTGAAATACACTTCCTATTTTTTCTAATTTTGGAAATAAATATTCTACAAAACCAACTACATAAGTATCAATTAAAAAATCTCTATCTTTTTCGAAATCAACAATCTTAGTATTTTGTATTTTCATCTCCTTCACAAAAAGTTCAATCTCCTTATCCAAATCATCCGGCTCATTAATATTTTCACCATTAATAGCTTTCTGCATAATATTTAAACTGTAACCAATATTTTCTGCAAATAATTTTACTAAATCTTCATAAATCCCATTATCAGCAATATTCAACGCAGCGTAATATTGAACTTTATCTCTGTTTTTTATCACAATTACCGGATAGTTATGCTTCAATAAAATAAAATTACTTAAGATTCTTGCTAATCTTCCGTTTCCGTCATCAAAAGGATGAATTGAAGTAAACTTATGATGAAAAATCGCCGACATTACTACCGGATGAAGATTTTCTTCTTCCGCATTTCTGTACCATTCCAAAAGATTATTCATTTCAAAAGGTACTTCCTCCGGATTGGTGTAATAATGAATATCACCTGAAACCGTTTTTACATGATTTGGAGAATTTTTATATTGCCCTATTTTTATTTCTTTTTCAAATTCAATTCCTTGTGGCGAAATCGTTTTTGAAAAATAAGGCTCAACCAAAATTATTTTATGCAAATCTTTAATATCGCTTTCAGAGAGTGGACGATTTTCTTTAATCAATTGAAGCATAAATCCAATCGCCTCATTATGTCCTTTAATATCCAAATGATCTTTGAAGGGTTTTCCTTTTGCTGTCAATCCGAAATTTAGAAAAGCCACAGTTTCCCCATAGCTCAATTGGTTTCCTTCAATAGCATTAGAATTGTAATTCCAATCTAATTTTAACTTCTGAAAGATTTTATTTTCCAATTCTTTAGAAAATGGTCGATGAGCATCAATTGACTTTTTTTGGTCATCAATTGATTGTATTTCTTCTAAATTTTCTAATATTTTGATATTTTTCATGATGCTATTTTATTTACAAAAATAGATTTTAATCTGCTAAGTTTGGCGACAACCATTTTCTCGCTTCCTGCAAAGCAATTCCTTTTCTTACCGAATAATCTTTCAGCTGATCTTCCGCAATTTTTCCCAATCCGAAATATTTGGCGTGCGGACTTCCAAAATAGTATCCGGAAACCGAAGCCGTTGGGAACATTGCTAAACTTTCCGTCAGATAAACTCCGATATTTTCTTCTACTTTCAGTAAATCCCAGATTGCGTGTTTTTCTAAGTGATCCGGACACGCAGGATAACCCGGAGCGGGACGAATTCCTTTATACTTTTCAGCAATTAATTCTTCGTTGGTTAAATTTTCCTGATTGGCATAACCCCAATATTCTGTTCTCACTTTTTTATGTAAAAATTCTGCGTAAGCTTCTGCAAAACGGTCTGCCAAAGCTTTTACCATGATCGCGTTGTAGTCGTCATTTGCTTTTTCGTATTCCTGCGCCAGTTCATCCGTTCCGAAACCGGTTGTTACACAGAAAGCTCCCATATAATCGGTTTTTCCTGAACTTTCAGGGGCAATAAAATCGCTTAACGCCAGATAATCTTTCCCTTTTGAACGTTGAGCCTGCTGTCTTAGGGTGATGAACTTCGTTTTCTGATCGCTGTTTTCATCAAAAATTAAAATATCATCCGTTTCGTTGGAATTGGCTTTGAAAATTCCGAAAATCGCTTTTGCTGTTAATAGCTTTTCATCCAAAATTCTTTTTAAGATCACCTGTGCATCTTTGAATAGCTCTTTTGCCTGAGCTCCTACAACCTCATCTTCTAAAATTTGCGGATATTTGCCGTGAAGATCCCAGCTCCTGAAAAACGGGGACCAGTCGATGAAAGGCAATAATTCTCTCAGATCCTGATTTTCAACAACGGTAATTCCTAACTGATTGGGTGTAAAAATTTCTTCGTTTTCCCAGTCGATTTTAAACTTATTCTGTCTGGCTTCTTCAATAGAAACGTAGTCTTTTTCTACTTGTCTGTTCAGGAACTTTTCACGGAATTCAGAATATTCACTTTTCAGATCATCAACATATTCTTTATTTCGGTCGCCCAATAATGAACTTACCACGTTTACCGCTCTGGAAGCATCATTGACGTGAACTACTGCATTTTTATATTTTAAATCAATTTTTACGGCTGTATGTGCTTTTGAAGTTGTTGCGCCGCCGATCAGCAAAGGGAAATTTAAATTCTGTCTTTCCAGTTCCTGCGCGATGTACACCATTTCGTCCAGACTTGGTGTAATCAGTCCGCTAAGTCCGATCACATCTACTTTTTCTTCAATCGCGGTCTGAATAATTTTTTCAGCCGGAACCATTACGCCAAGATCCACAATTTCATAATTGTTGCATCCTAAAACTACACTCACAATGTTTTTACCAATATCATGAACATCTCCTTTTACCGTTGCCATCAAAATTTTTCCGTTGGCAGGTTTTGTTCCGTCTTTTTCAGCTTCGATGAATGGCTGTAAATACGCCACCGCTTTTTTCATGACCCGCGCCGATTTTACAACCTGTGGTAAAAACATTTTTCCGCTTCCGAACAGATCTCCGACAACGCCCATTCCAGTCATTAAATTAATTTCAATCACATGAAGCGGTTTTTCTGCCTGTAATCTTGCTTCTTCCACATCTTCCTCGATAAAACGGTCGATTCCTTTTACCAAAGAATGGGTAATCCTTTCCTGTAAAGGTTTTGTACGCCACTCAAGTTCTTCAACTTTCTCTTTTTTAACAGATTTATTTTTTTCAGAATAGTCAAGAAGGCGTTCTGTCGCATCCTCTCTTTTATCAAGAATGACGTCTTCAACAAGCTCCAGAAGTTCTTTATTGATTTCATCATATACTTCCAGCATCGCAGGATTTACGATTCCCATATTCATTCCTGCCTGAATGGCGTGATACAGGAAAACCGAGTGCATCGCTTCTCTCACCGTATCATTTCCACGGAACGAGAACGAGACATTGGAAACTCCCCCGCTCACGGATGCATACGGAAGATTCTGGCGAACCCATCTTGTTGCTTCAATAAAATCGATGGCATTTCTGCGGTGTTCATCCATTCCCGTTGCCACAGGGAAAATATTTAAATCGAAAATAATATCTTCCGCAGGGAAATTTAAACGGTTCACTAAAATATCATAGGAGCGTTTTGAAATTTCGATTCTGCGTTCGTAGGTATCGGCTTGTCCCACCTCATCAAAAGCCATGACAATAACGGCTGCTCCGTATCTTTTGATGGCTTTTGCCTGTTTGATGAATTCTTCTTCACCTCCTTTTAAACTGATGGAATTGACCACACATTTTCCCTGTGCAACCTGCAATCCTGCTTCCAGAATTTCCCATTTTGAAGAGTCGATCATGAGAGGAATTCTTGCGATGTCCGGTTCTGAGGCAATCAGGTTTAAAAATTTAATCATGGAAGCCTTTCCGTCGATCAGTCCATCGTCAAAATTAACGTCGAGAATCTGTGCACCGCCTTCAACCTGATGGCGTGCAATATCGAGCGCTTCCCCGAATTTTTCTTCTTTTATTAATCTTAAAAATTTCTTTGAACCGGCAACATTGGTTCTTTCCCCAACGTTGATAAAGTTACTTTCCGGTGTAATAATCAAAGGCTCAAGCCCCGATAATCTTAAATATTTCATCAAATTTATTCTTCTAAAATAAAATATGCGTTATTCGCATTTTGCTTCAGCAAATCCACATGTTTGCCCAAAGCGGTGGTCATTGGAAATCTTTTGTATGCTAAACCGTGTTCTTTGGCAAACTGTTCGATTTTTTCTGTAATTTCATTATAATAAGCATAACTGTAATTCGGAAAAAGATGGTGGGCAACGTGAAAGTTGAAATTCCCCAATACATTTCTTACAAACCAGTTATTTTCTTTTAAATCGTTGGTGACTTCAAACTGATGGTGAAGCCAACTAAATGGAAGTCCGTTTTTCTCATCGAGTTTCGGAAAGGCATTATCTGGAAGCGGATGTAAAGGCAACAGGACAAAAAGCGCAAAAATACTCGCCGCAATTACCTGTAAAAACCATGCTCCCAAAGCCAAACCTAAAGACACTTTAAAAAACAGAACAGGAACAGCAATCTGATAGAAAAAGTAAAACAGTTTATACGCCACCATTTTAATTTTTTCTTTTACTGGAATCGCTCCCTGCGTTTTCAGGATCACTCTTTCGTTATCGAAAAAATCTCTGAAATCACGGATAAACATCCAGTTGAACAGATATAAAGGATAGACCAGAAAGAAAAAGCGGTGCTGGTATTTCTGAATGCCTTTTGCTTTGATCCATGGAACGATTAAAAGCAATCCGCTCTGCTCAATGTCTGTGTCCCAACCGTCCACATTCGGATATGCGTGATGTGCTGCAATATGTCTTTTTTTCCAGATGTAGGAATTCGCTCCCACAAAATCGAAAATCTGTAAAACCAGGCTGTTCAGTCTTTTACTTTTAAAAATATTATTGTGAGCCGCTTCATGAATTAAATTCAGATAAATTAAAACCAGAGAAAACCCCATCAGAATGAAACTCAGGATATAAACTCCAGACTGATCTGCATGTAGAAGTGCAAAGACATATAAACCGAAATAGACCAAAGGCAGAATAACTGCTTTGATCTGAATATAAATGTCCCTGTTTTCGGGAATGGCTTCTACTCTTTGGTTCACTTTTTTTCTGAGTTCATTAAACAATTTGGCATCCTCTGAATTTTTAAAGTAAATAGGTTTTTCCATTATATTTAATTTTGTGTGATAATTAAAAATAATATTAAAAACTGTTCCTTTTTTTTACTGTTTTAATTAAAAAATTCTATTCATTCAGACCAATTCTCTCAATTTTCTTGGCGGATATTGCGAAACCAGATCTGCAATTGCCTTGATGTGTTCCGGCGTTGTTCCGCAGCAGCCTCCAATGATGTTGATTAATCCTTTTTCTACATATTCTTTGATCTGACTCGCCATGTCTTCCGGTGTCTCATCATACTTCCCGAAAGCATTTGGTAGACCTGCATTCGGATAAGCTGAAACAGCAAATTCTGAATTATGAGCGAGTGTTTCTAGATAAGGCGTCAATTGGTTTGCTCCCAAAGCGCAGTTAAAACCTACACTTAAAAGATTTAAATGGGAAACTGAGATCAAAAACGCTTCTGCGGTCTGTCCGCTCAACGTTCTTCCTGAAGCATCCGTGATTGTTCCTGAAACCATGATTGGAATCTTGATATTTCTTTCGTCCTGAAGTTCGTCAATGGCGAAAAGTGCTGCTTTTGCATTCAATGTATCGAAAATGGTTTCCACCAAAAGAATATCTGATCCTCCGTCCAATAAGGCTTCGCATTGCTGTTTGTAAGCGATTCTCAGTTCATCAAAAGTAATGGCTCTGTATCCGGGATCATTCACATCGGGGCTTAAACTTGCGGTTCTGTTGGTTGGACCGATGGAGCCTGCCACAAATCTTGGTTTATCCGGATTTTTCGCAGTGTACTCGTCGCAGGCTTTTCTTGCAATTTTTGCAGATTCGTAATTCAGTTCGTAAACGAGATCTTCCATGTAATAATCTGCCATGGCAATGGTTGTTCCTGAAAATGTATTGGTCTCGATGATGTCTGCTCCCGCTTCAAGGTATTTTTTGTGAACTTCTTCAATGGCATGAGGCTGCGTTAAAGACAACAAATCATTGTTTCCTTTTACCGGATGTTCCCAGTTTTTGAAACGTTCGCCACGGTAATCTTCTTCTTCGAATTTATACCGCTGAAGCATGGTTCCCATCGCTCCGTCGAGAATTAAAATTCTTTCGGATAATGCTTTGTATAGTTGTTCTGAATTTTTCATTTATTATATTTTTTTCCATAGGTTGCACCTACGGTTATTATTGTTGAACCCTTCGGGTTTTATAATGCTGAATCTTTCGCAGCCCGACTTGAGCGGAGCTCTTTTTGCTGTAGCGAAGCGGAGGCAAAAAAGCGGGAGCCCTTCGATAGACTCAGGATAAACTACATGCGGATAAAGCTGCCCAAATCAAATTAATCCAATGCCTGTCTTAAATCTGCAATGATATCTTCCACATTTTCCAGACCTACTGAACAACGAACCAGACCTGCAGTAATTCCGACTTCATTTCTTTCTTCGTCTGATAGTTTAGAGTGCGTTGTAGAAGCAGGATGCGTTACAATGGTTCTCGTATCACCTAAGTTTGCGGAAAGGGAACACATTTTTATTTTATCTAAAAAGTTTCTCCCCCCTTCAATTCCGCCTTTGATTTCGAAGACAACGATGTTTCCGCCTAATTTCATTTGCTTTTTCGCAATTTCATAGCTTGAATGAGATTTTAAGAACGGATATTTTACTAATTCTACATTGGGATGACTTTCAAGAAACTCGGCAACTTTCAGTGCGTTCTCGCAATGTTTTTCTACACGAATTGCCAGTGTTTCTAGACTTTTAGACAAAACCCAAGCGTTGAAAGGTGACATGGCGGGTCCTGTATTTCTGGCGAAAAGATAGATTTCACGGATCAGGTCTTCTCTTCCAACCGCTACTCCTCCTAAAACGCGACCTTGTCCGTCAATTAACTTGGTTGCGGAATGCACCACAATGTCTGCTCCGTATTTTATCGGTTGTTGCAGATAAGGTGTCGCAAAGCAGTTATCCACAATAAAAATTAAGTTGTGTTTCTTCGCAATGTGTCCGAAAAACTCTAAATCCAAAACCTCAATCGCAGGATTGGTAGGTGTTTCCAGATATAAAATTTTCGTGTTGGGCTGAATATATTTTTCTACATTCTCTGCATCTTCTGCTTTAAAATAGGTTGTTTCGATATTCCATTTCGGGAAATATTTTGTGAACAAAGTATGCGTAGAACCGAAAACGGACTGACAGCTTACAATATGATCTCCGGCATTTAACAAAGTCGCAAATGTGGAGTAAATCGCTGCCATTCCTGTGGCAAAAGCATATCCTGCTTCTGCGCCTTCCATTTTGGCAATTTTATCGGTAAATTCTGTTACGTTCGGATTTGAAAAACGGCTGTATAAATTTTTTGGTTTTTCTTCCGCAAAGCTCGCTCTCATGTCTTCCGCATCCTTAAAAATAAAGCTGGATGTGAGATACAAAGGCGTGGAATGCTCATCAAACTGGGTTCTTTCAGTCTGGGTTCTTATGGCAAAGGTTTCAAAATTTTCGTTTTCCATATAGTTTAAAATGTAACAATGTATCGGTTTAGCAATGTAACAATTAGATGCTTCGACAAGCTCAGCATGACAATTGTAATGAATATTGGTAACTGCTACATTATTAAATTGTTATATTAATATTATTATTTCGTTCCATAGGTTTTACCTACGGCTATTAATGTTTTATTTTTTCCATAGGTTTTCACCTACGGCTACTAATATTGAACCCTTCGGGTTTAAACGCTGTTTTATTTCGTTCCATAGGTTCTACCTACGGCTATTAATATTGAACCCTTCGGGTTCACAGGTTCTTCTATTTCGTTTCACTTACTCTTAAAATGTCTCCGAATACACCTCTTGCCGTAACTATTGCGCCGGCGCCGGCTCCCATGATGACGATTGGGTTTTCTCCGTAACTTTCGGTGTAGATTTCGAAGATTGAATCTGAGCCTTTTAGTTGTCCTAACGCGGAAGTTGCCGGAACGGAAATTAATTTCACATCCAGTTCTCCTTTTTCTTTCTGCAAATCTCCGTGAAGATCTCCCACATATCTTAAAACGTGTCCTTCTTCCTGATTTTCTTTGATTTTCTGATATTCCGCATCTAATTCGTCCAGTCTTGAAAGGAATTCTGATTTGGAAACAGAAAGCAGATTTTCAGAAACAAGATTCTGAATTTTAATATCTTCAAACTCATTGATTAAGTCTAATTCTCTCGCCAGAATCAATAATTTTCTTGCCACATCGTTTCCTGACAGGTCTTCTCTTGGATCGGGTTCTGTATATCCTTTTTCCAACGCTTCATTGATGATGGTGGAAAACTTATCGTCTCTCAAAGAAAAATTATTGAAAACATAGCTTAATGTTCCTGAGAAAACGCCTTTAATTCTTGTGATATTTTCTCCTGAAAGGTGTAGAAGTTTAATGGTGTCGATCAATGGTAAACCTGCTCCCACATTGGTTTCGTAGAGATAGCGTCTGTTGTTTTTGTTCAACGTATATCTTAGTTGACGGTATTCTGAAATCGGAAGGGTGTTGAAAATTTTGTTGGAAGAAACGAGATCGAAGCCGTTTTCTGCCAATGTGTGATAATTTTTCACGAAGTCTTTGCTTGCGGTGTTATCCACAACGATTAAATTTTCAAGCTGATTTTCTTTGGAGAAATTAATCAGTTCCTGAACATCGGAAGGTTTTTCTGCCGTTAAAACCTCATCATTCCAATTGCTGTCGAATCCTTTTTTGTTGAATGCTATTTTCCTGGAATTGGCAACTGCAACTACTTTCAGGTCTATTTTTTTTCGTCTTTTAATTTCTTCTGAAGATTCCAAAACCTGCTGTATTAAAGTTTTCCCTACGTTTCCGTGACCGATGATTGCCAGATGAACGGTTTTCGGTTTTTTGGAAATTTCAGATTCGATGATATTTTTTGCTTTTTCGTCCTGTGAAGATGTCACAACGATATTTACACGTTTTTCGGCTGCAATCTGGTTCAAAAGCAATGGAAAGACATTATTTCTTGCGAGTTCCGCCAATACTTTGTTGAAATCCTCTGCAACAAATCCTAACACCGACACATTATTGATGCTGTAAATCTGGGAAACTTTCCCCGATTTTCTTTCTGGTTCAAATTCGTCAATCAAACAATTGACTGCTTTTTCGGAATCGTTTTCATGAACTAAAATGGAGATTCCGTTTTCAATTGCCTGCTGGGAAATTACTCCCACACTGATTCGCGCCAAAGTAAGCGCTTTAAAAATTCGTCCGTCGATCCCGATTTCACCTAAGAAATCTTCTCCTTCAAATTTGATGATGGATCTGTTTTTTAAAAATTTTATTTCTTTAGCATTAATCTTACTCATTTTTCAAAATATTTTTAATGATCGTATTTAATTGTTTATATTCCATTAAGAAGGCATCGTGCCCATGAACTGAGGTGATCTCGTGATAGAAAACATCTTTGTTTTTCTCTTTCAGCTTTTCAAAACACATCCGGATTTCTGAGGCGGGGAAAAATAAATCTGTATCTACAGAGATCATGTGCATTCGCGCCTGAATTTTTTCCAAATGTTCTTCATTGGCATTGATGTTCATCAGCAAATGATTCATGAGCTTGTATGATTTTAAACTAAATCTTTCGTTTAAAGCTTTTCCGTGATAAACAAGCCAGTCTTCTGACTCTAATCTCTGCTTTTCTTCACTGTATCTGTTTTGAAATCTGTTATTTAACGATTCAGGAGTCCTGTAGCACAACATTGCATGAATTCTGGCTTTCTGTAAAGGTTCATCGTTTTGATTTAATAAAAATTTCTGAACCAGACATTGTGCATGAAGCCAGTCGTGGGTTTTAAAATCGCATGCTACCGGGATGAAAATTTCGGCAAGATGTGGCTTTTTCACCAGCATTTCCCAGCCGATTCCGCCTCCTAAAGAACCTCCAATAATGGCGTGTAAACTTTTGATATTTAAAATTTCAAGGCCTTTCAAAAATATGTTTGCTATATCTGAAGGCGTGAAATCTTCACATTCATCAATAAAAAAATCATCAAATCCGTTTCCGGGAATATTGAAGCACAGAACTGTATATTGGTCGGTATCGATTACCTGATGTTCTCCAACCAGTTGTTTCCACCATCCTTTTTCTCCGGAAACATTGGAATTTCCGGTTAAAGCATGATTCACTAAAATGATCGGGGCAGAAAACAGGTCTTTCCCGAAAAGCTGATAGCTCAACGGGATATTGTATTCCTTTTGGGAATCGGTACGATACGAAAAATTAATATGTTTAAGTTCTGTTTTCAATTCTATTATTTTAATACAATTGAAAATGCCACAGGAAATGGCTGAAAGAACTTCAGTGAGTTATCTGTCCAAAATAATTCTGGTAGAACGTAGCACCTTCATTGCTTGCGCAAAGGGTTGCTAAGGTTTCATAGGGTCTAATCCCTCAACCTTTCTTGATAACATTTTCAATATTTGAATGAACGAATGGTGCAAAGATAAAACTTTTCTTTTAAATATTTATAAAAATTTAATTTAATCTTACAAACCCCGATAAACAGAAGGCTTTCAGGGAAATATTAATAATAATTCCAATTTCGTGAGTTGGAATTTTTTCGCAAAAAAACTAACTTCGTAATGAAAATGATGAGATATGATTGCTGAAAAACAAAGATTACAAGACACAAACTGGAAAAACTGGGGACCTTATGTGAGTAACCGGCAATGGGGAAATGTACGCGAAGACTACAGCCCAAACGGCGATGCATGGAATTTCGCCAATCACAATAACGCAGAAAGCTATGCCTACCGTTGGGGAGAGGAAGGGATAGCGGGAATTTCTGATGCAAAGCAGCTTTTCTGTTTTGCGCTTTCGTTCTGGAACAAAAAAGATAAGATGGTGAAGGAGCGCTTCTTTGGATTGAGCAATCCACAGGGAAATCATGGAGAAGACATTAAAGAACTATTTTATTATCTGGATAATACACCTACTCACAGCTATATGAAAATGGTGTACAAATATCCGATTAATGCGTTTCCGTATGATGAACTGCTTTCTGAAAATGGAAAAAGAAGTAAAAAGGAAGCGGAATATGAAATTTTCGACACCGGAATTTTTGATCAGGATGAATATTTTGATATTTTTATAGAGTACGCTAAAGCAGAATACAACGATATTTTAGTAAGAGTAACGGTCTGCAACAGAAGCAATATAGTGGCTCCGATTGTATTGGCTCCCACGGTGTGGTTCAGAAATAACTGGAAATGGGGTTATAATACGTATAAAGGACAAATCAATGCTTCTCATGAAGGCTGCATCACCATCAACCATGACAGTGTTCCGATAAAAAAGTTTTATTCAAGAAATATTGCCGCGGAAAGTGTTTTCTGTGATAATGAAACCAACAGTCCGAAATTATACGGAACACCCTATCCGGGAAATACTTATTACAAGGATGGCATCAACGATTATATCACCTACGGAAGCAACACCGTGAATCCTGAAAAGAGAGGAACAAAAGCTTCTTTTTTAATTGATGAAGTGATTGAAGCCGGACAATCGAAAACGTTTGATTTCAGATTGTCTCCCAATGAACTGGAGAATCCGTTTTATGAATTTGATGAGATCTTTAGCAGCAGAGTTGCTGAAGCGGATGAATTTTATGCCGAAATTCAGAATGACGTTTCTGATGACGATGAAAAAAACGTTCAAAGGCAGGCTTTTGCAGGACTTCTCTGGAACAAGCAGTTTTATCACTATAATGTAGGAAAATGGCTGAAAGGCGATCCGAATTTTGAAGCTCCCAGAAATTTTAACCATTATGTCCGAAACACGGAATGGAATCATATGCACAATAAAGACATCATCTCGATGCCTGATAAATGGGAATATCCTTGGTATGCAACTTGGGATCTTGCCTTCCATTGTGTTCCGTTTGCGATTATTGATGCGGAATTTGCAAAAGGACAGCTTCTTTTATTAACGAAAGAATGGTATATGCATCCGAACGGACAGCTTCCTGCCTACGAATGGAACCTGAGCGATGTAAACCCTCCCGTTCATGCGTGGTCGTGCTTCCGAGTATTTAAAATTGATGAAAAGCAAAACGGCAAACCTGATCTTTTATTTTTAGAAAAGGTTTTTCAGAAATTACTGCTGAATTTCACCTGGTGGGTAAACCGAAAAGATAAAAACGGAAAAAATATTTTCGGGGGAGGTTTTCTAGGGCTTGATAACATCGGGGCTTTTGACCGGAATATGGTGCTAAAAGACGGACAGCATCTGGAGCAGGCCGACGGAACGAGCTGGATGGCAATGTACGCTCTGAATATGATGCGAATTGCCATGGAACTGGCTCAGTATTATCAGGTGTATGAAGATATGGCGATTAAATTTTTTGAGCATTATCTTTATATCGCCGAAGCCATGGAAAATCTGGGTGAAGGCACAAAAGGACTCTGGAATGAAGAAGACGGCTTTTTCTACGATGTGCTTCAGCTTGGGAACGGCGACAGTGTCTCCCTGAAGCTGAGAAGTATTGTAGGATTGATTCCTATGTTTGCCGTAGAAATCATCGATCATCATCTGTTGGATAAAATGCCCAACTTTACCACCAGAATGGATTGGATTTTGAAAAACAAACCTGAACTCACGAAACTTGTTTCGCACTGGGAAGAAGAAGGTCATGGAAGAAAGCATCTGATGAGTATTCTGAGAAAAAACCGTCTGACAAAAGTTTTGACCAGAATGCTTGATGAGAAAGAATTTTTAAGCCAATACGGAATTCGGGCAATGTCTAAGGTGTATGAAGAAAAACCGTTCAAATTTTCTGTTCATGGCACTGAAAATATTGTTTATTATACGCCTGCAGAAAGTGACAGCCGAATGTTCGGGGGAAACAGCAACTGGCGTGGTCCGATCTGGTTCCCGATCAACTTCCTGATTGTAGAAAGTTTGCAGAGATTCCATTTCTATTACGGAAACAGCATGAAAGTGGAATTGCCGACCGGAAGCGGAGAGAAGAAAAATCTGGATGAAGTCGCCCACGATATCAGCAACAGACTTTGTTCTATTTTCCTAAAAGACGAGAATGGAGAACGTGCTTTCAACGGAGGAAATGCGAAGTTTAATTACGATGAAAATTTTAAAGATTACATTACCTTTTTCGAATATTTTCACGGTGATAACGGCCGCGGTGTAGGAGCATCGCATCAGACAGGATGGACAGCTACGGTTGCCAAGCTTTTGAAGCCAAGATTGTTGATGTAATATTAACTAAACATAAATTTTAACAGGATATTTCAATTTTGAGATATCCTTTTTTTATTATTCACCACATAACATAAATACCGTCAGTTGATATGTTAAAGGTTATAGCTAAAATCTATTTTCTCATTAGTACAAAATAAATTTTTATGCATTTAACATAAAAAATCAATATTTATAAGCAAAAATAATTATTAATTTAATACCTAATAACTATATTAGCAGAATAAAATCTAATAATTATTTCATGAAAGTAAAACTACTACCTATTGCAACTTTTTTAGTTTCATCGTTATTCACAACCCATGTAAAAGCGCAGAATTATCAGCCTTTATTTATTCAGAGCGGATATAATGCAGATGTAGTCGCCAACGGTGTGGGTTCATCGGCTTCTTCCACCAATAATGATGTTGATGGGGTAAGCTATGCATTTGTCTCAAGAGATTTTCAGTTAACGGCTTCAAGTTCGCAACTTACTTACGGACTGCCTGTGAATGGAATTATCAATTCTGTAGTTTCTTCAACTCCGGGACTTTCCTATCAACTGGCATCTTACAGTTCAAACAATGTTTTAAGGCTGCAAAACAGTGGCGATAACGGAACTTTACAATTTTCCAACCCCCTTTCAGCAAACACACTGTATATGTTGGCAACAGGAGGAAGCGGATCCTGTACCGTAGATGTGGATGTAAATTTTACAGACAATACTTCTCAGACGTTTACCGGCATCAGTATTTCCGACTGGTATTACGGGAGCAATTTTGCCATTCAGGGAATCGGAAGGATCAACATCAGCAATAACAATCTTGAATCCGGTTCCGGAACAGATCCCAGACTTTACCAGATTCCTTTATCAATAAATCCTACAAATTTATCCAGAGTCATTAAAAGTGTTACGGTAACCAAATCCGGTTCGGGAGGTATTCCGAATATTTTTGCTTTTGCAGCAGATTCTTATAATCCCTGCGAAGCGCCTACCAACATTACCGCGGTTACTACCATGAACGGAGCGACGTTAAGCTGGACAGCTCCTTCCAGTGCACCTTCTTCGGGATATCAATATTATTACAGTACTTCTTCCACTCCACCTACAGCAAGTACAACACCTACAGGAAGTGTACCTTCGGGAACTTCAGTTACTCTGAACAGTTTATCAACAGGACAAACCTACTATTTCTGGGTAAGATCCTATTGCGGAGGTTCATCATATGGATTCTGGAAAATGAAGCAGTTTGCACCGGGACAAATTTCTGCAACGTATACAGGCGGAGATATCAGTACGGAATTCAACTGGGGACCGGATAATACAACAACAACTAACTGTGCAGGAAGTGTATCTATCAATATTCCGAATGGGTACAAAGTTGTATCTACAGATGTGAGCTATACGATGACAACGGCAAGCAACGGATGGATGTCTGAACAGAAAAGTTTATTGGTATGTTCTTCTAACGGAACAGCAGAATCATCTGTAAGTTCAGGATCGGGATCAAACGGAGGAACGTTTTCTTATAACAGAACGGGACTCAATATTGCCAATAATTTAACAGGAATGGTAAATTTTGATCTGCGAGCATGGAGAACTTACGGAGGCTCCGGTTGCAGTGTAGATTACAACAAAGTGGATAACGGAACTTTTACGGTAACCGTAACTGTTCAGCCTGTTGTTTTGGCAACCGGTGAGGTGACTGCGAAAGAGAAAGAAAGAATTGCCTATCCGAATCCTTTTGCTGATGTTCTTTATCTTGAAAAACCTGAAAATGTGAAAAAAGCAGTAATTACGGATGCTTCGGGAGTGGTGGTACAAACTGTTGAAAATCCTTCTTCATCCCTATTCCTTGGAGGAATAAAATCCGGAATGTATATTCTGACTTTAACCATGAAAGACGGTTCTGTAAAAAGTATGAAAACCATGAAAAAATAAATAACCATTGGTAACGAAAATCGCGGGCAGAAATAAATTTCTGCCCGCGATTTGTTTTTAATATTGTAAGTAAAGATTACGCTTCTGCGATCTCTCCGTTTACAAATACTTCATATCCTATTTCTACATTCGGTTCCAGTGTTTTGGAAACCGAACAGTATTTCTCGAAAGACAACTGGGCTGCTTTCTGCGCTTTTTTAGGATCAATATTCCCTTCCAGAAGAAACTTAACTTTTATAGATTTGAAAGGTTTTGCATCATCTACAGGAATTCTTTCGCCTTCTACTTCTGCTTTAAAATCTGTGATTTCCTGTCTCTGTTTTTTCAGAATAGAAACAACGTCTATTCCGCTGCATCCCGCAACTGCCATCAGAACACTTTCCATCGGAGAAACTCCTTTCGCTCCGGGCTGTGTTGTATTATCTAAAAGAATTGAATTCCCCTGAGAATTGGTACATTCAAATAAAAAATCGTCGTTGATTCGGTTAAGTGATATTTTCATTTTTAAATTTATTTTTTAGATGTGGTAACCCCGATCATGACTCCGAAGTTTCCGTCTTCCTGCGTCCATTTCTGTTCGGGACAATAGGTTCTGGAAACGAAGCCATCAAGATACAAAGCTTTTGTACAGCCTGATTCTTTAAATACGGAAGCAAAATTATAAAAATTAACCTCTTTTTTAGACATTATTAAAACTATATTTCCATCATTTAGAATTCCGACTCCATTTCTGATGTTGATATTTTTTGAATCTTTTTTAAATATTGGATTTATTTTCCCATCAATCAGCAATATCGGTCCGGATTGTGTTGCATATTTTATTTCAGAATTATTTCTGAAAGCTTTTGTTTCAACAATTTCAGCTTCATTATTTTTTGTGAGATAAAATATTCCGTTAGGATGGAGATAAAAATTTCCTTTACCGGATAAAGTATCTGTTTTATTCAGGATTTTAAAATTTTCAATATACAATCCTTTGGGAAAGTTATTGGGTTCAAACATTCCGCCGTTCATGGCAAATATTAATTCTTTATTTCCCTGCTCCGTTTTATTCTTTAGATGAGCAATGCTTTTAAGAATTGTTCCGTTATCATCTTTCCAGTAAAAAGCAACATTTTGTATTTTAGGATTTACTTTAAAAATGACAAAATCATCCTCTTGTTTTATTTTCTTGTCGCAGGATAAAAAACAACAGAGACATACTATAAACAATGCAATTTTCGTCATTTATAAGTTTGCTTAAATCATTTGTGAATTTTGCGGTTCATTTTGCAATGAAATCCCTGTTAAAAATTACAAAATCCCCCTCGCTTTAATTTCCAGATATTTATTGATGACATCAATGTTCAGATTTTCCGGTAAAGTGTACACTGTGTAAATTCCGTATTTGCGGAGTTCCTGAATAATCAGTTTCTTTTCAAACTCAAATTTTTCTGCAATGATTTCGTCGTATACTTCCTGCATACTTTCAGGATTTTTATGAATTAACGTCTGCAATTCTGAATTTTTGAAGAAAACCACAACCAATAAATGGTTTTTAGCGATTCCACGAAGATATTTTAACTGACGGTTTAAGCCATCCAATGTTTCAAAATTCGTAAAAAGTAAAATCAAACTTCTCTGGTTCAGCGAATATTTTACATCCTGATACAATCTGTTAAAATCACTTTCAAAGAAATCTGTTTTGATGTTGTAAAGGGCTTCCGAAATTTTTCTAAGCTGTCCCGATTTATTTTCCGCAGCAATTTTATTTTCTGTTTTTTTAGAAAAAGTCATCATTCCGGCGCGGTCGCCTTTTTTCAGAATGATATGGGATAAAGCCATCGTTGCATTAATGGAATAATCCAAAAGACTCAGTCCTTTGAAAGGCATCTTCATCGTTCGTCCTTTATCAATCAGCATAAAAATACGCTGTGATTTTTCATCCTGAAACTGATTGACCATCAATCGGTTTGTTTTGGACGTCGCTTTCCAGTTGATCGTTCTGATGTCATCTCCCGGAACATATTCTTTAATCTGCTCAAACTCCATCGTATGTCCCAGTTTTCGGATTTTTTTGATTCCGCCCAACAGAAATTCACTCTGCAAAGCCATCAGTTCATATTTTCTTAAGTGAATAAATGAAGGATAAGCCGGCAAATTGGCATCTTTCTGAAAATTAAACCGTTTTGCGACAAAACCTAAAGGTGAAGATACATACACATTTAAACTGCCGAAATTATATTCTCCTCTTTCCTTTGGCTCTAAAATGTATTGAAAAAATGTATTTCTCCCCGGTTCAATCTGTTTTTCGATTAAAAAATCTCTCTTCTGAAACTGAAACGGAATTTCGTCAATTACTTTCACATTAATTTTGAAAGCATAGTTGTTTTTAATATCAACTTTTACGGGATTTTCATCACCATTGGATAATTTTTCGGGCAATATTCTCTGTGCAGAAATCCCTTCTTTCCTGTTGAAAACAAAAAGATAATCCACCATTGCCGCTAAAAAAACCAGAAGCAAAACGATGTGCGCTACCCACATGAGTAACGGAAAGAAAAAAGCGAAAACATACAGAATCCCCACTCCAATGAGCGTGAAGAAAAAGCGTGTATTGAGGTATAAGTTTTTCATTTTTTACCAGATCAGCTATTAAGGCTTTGTCCAGAAAAGATCAGGATTATTGGTTTTATAGTTGGTAAAAGTAACCCCTGTCTGATTATTTTTCACCATTTTTTTTTGTGGTTCCTGAACAAGTCCATCCAAAGGAAGAAGTTCTACATATTCTATGCTTTTTCCATTCTTCCATGTTTCAGAATCATATTGGCTTATAACGGGAGTTTCCAGACGATAAAGATTTTTAGCCATATAATTTTCCAAATATTCTTCCTTTGTCTGCAATACATTCCTGTTCCGGTTTGCATCTGCATTCAAAACCAATGGTAATCCTTTGACCAATCT
This sequence comes from Chryseobacterium sp. HMWF035, assembly GCF_003094695.1. Classification (NCBI taxonomy): domain Bacteria; kingdom Pseudomonadati; phylum Bacteroidota; class Flavobacteriia; order Flavobacteriales; family Weeksellaceae; genus Chryseobacterium; species Chryseobacterium sp. HMWF035. The sequence goes on from NZ_QEHP01000094.1 coordinate 23,934, forward strand.
TTCTCTGACTTCCTGAATTCCCAAAAGATTTCCTTTATCGTCCATAACGTATGCATCAAAAGTAGGATCAATCCAGATCCATTTATTAAGTTCGCTGCTATATACCATATTAATTACATGGCAGTCATCAAACTGAGTTTCCTTTGGCATACATGTAATGTAGCGAGATTTAATTCCCAATGACAAATAACATTCATTAAGAATTGTTGCCAACATTCTACAATTTACACCACGATTTTCTGTTTTACAAACCCTAATAAGATCAATAGCATTTTTTAGCGTTGGATTATTACTGCTTCCATCATGTCTTACAAGATTATGCACCCAATGCATCAGATTAAAAATCTTCGAAAGCTCACTTCCATTTCCTGCGATTGAATCCAATTTAAGATCTTTTCTGATTCTTTTTAAATCTGCATTATCCTGAGACTGATAAGCAAATTTTGGAATAAAGCGATCATCAGAGAAATTATATTTTCCGGCATTTTTAAGAATATCCAGCCTTGAAGGCTCATATTTAATCTGCGTTCTGGCGGAATCTTTACCTTTTAAAATGATAAAATCAAATACGGATCCCGGTTTTAAATTATATGAAATGGAATCTGAATCTGTGTAAAAAGTAACTTTTTTTCCGGAAGTCGTATAAACATCCAGTTTTTCTTCAGGTACAATTGTCCATGCATTTTTTATTCTTTTTCCATCCACTTTAATATCCACATTCTCGGAAACAGCTTTTATAACAGGTAGCTTTTTCTGTCCTGCTAATTTCACTCCAAAAATCAGAAAAGCTGAAAGAAGTATAATGTTTATTTTCATAGTTGATGTAATTAAATCTACCTTGGAATCTCTATTCCCTCTAAAATCTGTCTGATGATTTCGTCTGCGGTAAGGCCTTCCATTTCTCTTTCGGGCGATACAATAACTCTGTGTCTCAGAACGGCATAACTGGCTTCTTTAATGTCTTCCGGCGTTACGAAATCTCTTCCTCTTAAAGCCGCAAATGCTTTAGATGCGGTTAACAAAGCCAGACTCGCTCTCGGAGAAGCTCCTAAATACAGGAACTGGTTTTCTCTGGTGTTGATAATAATTTTAGCAATGTACTCCATCAACTGAGATTCAACGATGATTTCCTTTACCAGATGCTGATAATTTTTCAGTTGCTGTGCAGTAATCACTTTGTTAACAACCTCCGTTTTATCTTCCTGCTTGCTTTCGTGCTGGTTTTTGATGATGGCAATTTCCTGCTCCAGATTCGGATAACCCACATTTATTTTAAACAAAAAACGGTCAAGCTGGGCTTCCGGAAGCCTGTATGTTCCTTCATGCTCGATCGGGTTTTGGGTTGCCACCACAAGGAAAGGTTCTTCCATCGGATAGCGGGTTCCGTCCATCGTGATCTGCCTTTCTTCCATCACTTCAAACAAAGCCGCCTGAGTTTTTGCCGGAGATCGGTTGATCTCATCAATCAGGATGAAATTAGAAAAAATAGGTCCTTTTTTAAATTCAAATTCAGAATTTTTTACGCTGAAAACGGAAGTTCCCAAAATATCGGAAGGCATCAAATCGGGTGTAAACTGAATTCTGCTGAATCCTACATCGATGGTTTTTGCCAGTAATTTTGCCGTGATGGTTTTGGCAACTCCCGGAACACCTTCAATAAGAACGTGACCGTTCGAAAGAAGTGCCGCCAAAAGATGCTCCACCATGTTTTCCTGACCGACGATTACTTTTGCAATTTCGGCTTTTACTTTTTCAAGACTTGTACGAAGTTCAATCATATCGATTCTCGACTGAAACTGATCTTCTTTTTTATCTAAGCTGATAGAAAATTCGTTTTCTATATTTGGGTTTTCAAAGTTTTCCATATCCTATAATTTATCAATAGAACAGTATATCCAATTACCAATTACATTGAGAATTACCACACTGTTATATTTTCAGATTGTTACATTTATTAAATAATTTCATCCAAAATTTTATTCATTCTCACAAGATCTTCCTTCATTACGTGCGCATAAGGATCCTGCCCTTTTTTAATCAGTCCAATGGCTTCATCAATTATTTCCATCGGTTTTCCGGTTTTCAGATGGAGTTTTTTTGCAAATTCTTCATCTAATTTCTGAGTATCGATAAGGAGATCCACTCTTACTTTGTTCAGGAAGTACTGGGCTTTTTTCGACATCATATCATGGAAATCGCCTTCCTGAAGATAAAGATTTCCGATACTTTTCACAAAATCTACCGAGTTATTTTTCAGCGGTTCCACAATCGGGACGATGCGCTGTTTTCTTTTGGCATTAAAGAAAATAAATAAAGCCAAACCGCCCAGAAGAACCCACCAAGCATATTTCAAAGCAGGGTTTGAAAGGATAAACCTCAGCAGAAACTGGGAAGATTTCGAATTGCTTTCCAGAAACCACAAGGTTTCTTTATCATCCAGATAAGAAAAAACGTCCTGTACATATTTTACATTGCCGGGTTTCAAAAGATAGTAATTGGTAATAAAAAGCGGTTCGCAATGGACGTAAAAATAACCTTTTCCGAATTTTACTTTAACAAAATTTGCCTGATCGTCATTATTCTTTTCTACCGTTTTTCCTAAGACTTCAGATCCCGGTTTAATGAAGGTAAATCCTCTTCCGGATGGAAATTTATCCAGTTTAATGAAATCGTTCTGGTATTTCGTGTCGGTAAGTTTTAAAACATTTTCATCCCGAAAAGAAATCATAGAATCATAATAACCGATGCTGTCGGAAATTTCTTTTGGCATTTCGCTGATAATCAACATTGCGTTGGAACCTTTGGAAACTTCTTCCAGAATTTTATTCCACGATTCTGTATCTACTTCATGCTCGATGACAAGGATATTATGACTTCCTTTTTCTTTATTCTGGGTATAATAATCGTAAGGAGTCTGATCTATTTTTTTAACTTTATTCTTAAAAAGATCTTTGATCTCGTTATTAAAAACATACAATCCGAACGGTGATTTCTGATAAGTCTTGAAATTTTTCCTCCAATCCGTACTTTCTGTTTTGTTGACTTCAAACAACGCCAGAATAATCATCACCACGACGAAGATTACAGCATATATTTTGAAAGTTTTGTTCATGATAACAATTAATTACGGTTTAAAGGATTGATATTGGTTTTTAAATTTCAGGTAGTTTTCTTCATCAATAGAGAATTCTCCGTACCAGACATAATCGAAAATATAGGCAAGATCGTAAAAACTTTCTTTTAAGTGCGGTGCTTTCAGCTCTGCCGCATAATCTTTATTGGTTTTTTCCGGATTCCAGACGATGAGTTTCTTATCACTTAATTTTTTTAAGACAAATAAAAACTGATAACGCACCGCCGAACGGAAATCGCCCGATTTTTCAAATTTCAGAATACTTTCCGGAAAATTAATTTCGTGAATATTTTCATGAAGCTCTTCTTCGTGGATATCCACTTTCCGGTTTTTCTTTCCGAAGAATGAAATTCCGCCGTTCCCGATGAGATATTTAATGATGAAATACAGCAGGAAACCGACAAGAACAATCACAAAAAGACGCACTAAAATCCCTGCGAAATTTCCGGATTTTGTAAATACGGTTTCCCCGAAAATACTGTCTAACAATTCTGCGAGCTTCTTCATCAGCTTCTGCCCGAAAGACATTCTGGGTTTTACCGTAGTATAATCGAAATCTTTGTCTTTGTATCTTGAAGGGATATTGTCTTTAAATTTTTTAGGATAAACGGTGTTTTCCGTTACCGGATTTTTATACAATACAGAATCTGCACGGTACATATTCCTGTAATGTCCCGTTTCTATCGAGTCCAGAAAAACCGCTTCTTCAGGAGGCAGATCTTCCTGCTGCTGAGAAAAAACAGTTCCGAAGCTGAAAAAAAGCAGTAAAAGAAGAAGCCTATTCATTATTTCCTATTGTTTCTATTTCTGCCAGTTCCATTTTCTGATGAAGATCGGTGCGGCTGTCGTAATACATCAATCCTGAATTTACATACAGAACATTCATTAAAATGGTTGAAACCAACGTTGAAAGTCCGTAGATAAAGAATATAACAATTCCGAAATTTCCGGAGAAAGGATTCTGTTCAAAATTCCCATCCGGAGCAGTTGTTGAAAGTTTAAGAATGTATAAAACCATCGGAACTCCGGATAAAAATCCGCTTACAATATAAAAAAGCAGTCCCAAAATAATGGTTGCACCCCAATATTTCCAGTAGGGAGATTTTTCTCTTCCGTTCGGATAAGAAAACTGGGATCTTATAGCATAACTTAGGCTTTCGAAAAAACCTTTATTTCCGTTAAAATAATCGTAGCAGAGAAAGGTAATGATGCTGAATAAATTCGGAAGGATAAAAAGTAGCAGAAAAATTCCAATGAAAAAAAATACCAACAGATAAGAGAATCCGAAAATAGCCGTTGCAACCGGCATTACCAAAAAGGTGAGCCCGAAATAGGCAATGAAAACTTTTTTAGAATTCACTTTAAAATCACTGATGATATCGTCTGTTTTTATTTCTTTCTGTCCTTCCGCAGCTCTTTTCATATAAAATACAGGAAAAAGCAGATTAACCGTCATTAAAGCTGTGGAAAGCACAAAAAGTACAATTCCCGCGATGATAATCAATCCTAAATTATCCTGAAAATACTGTTCAAAATAATAGCTTTGTCCGCTCATATTCGATCCGAAAATGGCTCCGAAGAATTCTCTGAATCCTACCACCATCACAACAACGGTTAAAATAAGCAGCAAGCCGTTCAGCAGAATAAAATTTTTAAAATAATTCTTACCGTATAATTTGAAAAAAGCAAAAGTATCGCTGATGAAACTTCCGAAATCTCTCTTTTTATAAAACTGCATCCTGAATCTGGTTATTAATTTTTTTGCTGACAACAGATGGGTAAATACAGTAATAAAACCCGATGATTGCCAAAGACCCGAAAATAATAATTAAATTTAAAATTAAAGGCATTTTCAGGGCGTGTCTTGTTACATATCCTTCAATAATTCCTGCACAGATGGTGAAAGGAATCGTACTCAGGAATATTTTGAATGAATCTTTAAATCCGCTTTTGAAAGAATTAAATCTTGACAGTGTTTTCGGAAATAAAATAGAGGCTCCCAGAATAAGACCACACATGGCTTCCACTACCATCGCAAAGATTTCAAAAACTCCGTGAAGCCAGATTCCTCTTGCGCTGTCCTTCAATGCGCCGTAATCATAAAAGAAATACTGGAAAGAACCGAGCATCACGCTGTTGTTCAGCAATGCCCACAACGTTCCTACTCCGCCTGCAATTCCGTAGATATACAGTCTTGCACCAACTTTTATATTGTTGAAAATAATCCCGATCGTACTTCCCCATGTAGAACCGCTCTGGTAAACTCCTACCGCATTTCCTGCCTTAATGTTTTCAATGGTCTGGTTCACATATTCTTCACCCAGAATAACTTTGGCGAAATCTTTATCGTAAATTCCGGAAAGCAGACCGATTAAGGTAAATAATGTAAAGAACAGAAAAGCATATCCCAAATATCTTCTGTACTGGTACACCAGCAAAGGAACTTCGGTTTTGAAGAAATGCAGAAATCTGTTTTCTTCTACCCTTTTGGTTTTATAAATTTTCTGGAATATCTGTGCAGACAAATGGTTAAGATAAACCGTGGTATTACTTTTCGGGTAATACGTCTGTGCAAAAGAAAGGTCGTTAACGAGGTTGATGTACAGCGAAGAGAGATCATCAGGATTTTTTTTAATTTTCCCCTGAATAACCTGTTCTATTCCCAACCATTTTTCTTTATTTTGTTTAATGAAATAAACTTCTCTCATAATTGTAAGGCTAAAATAATAAAAATAATGTCTCAAATCGCGATAAATACTTCACAAAATGTAAATATTAATTTCAACATTGCGGGTGTTGGAGAAAGACTTCTTGCTTATATTATCGATCTTCTTATTCAAATTGCGTACACCATCGCTATTCTGTATCTTTTTTTCAATATTCTGAATCTGGGCTATGTGATGGACGGGCTGGATCAGTGGTCGATTATTGCTATTTACAGCATTCTTCTTTTCCCGACTGCGATTTATCCGCTTGTTCTGGAAAGCCTGATGGAAGGGCAGACTCCGGGGAAAAAAGTCATGAAAATCCGTGTGGTTAAAATCGACGGTTATCAAGCGGGATTCGGAGATTATATGATTCGCTGGGTTTTCAGGATTATTGATATTTCTATTATCGGTCTTATCTCTGCCATTGTTTCCAAAAACAACCAGCGTTTGGGAGATATTGCATCGGGAACCGCCGTTATTTCACTAAAAAACAACATCAATATTTCGCATACGATTCTGGAAAACATTAAAGAAGATTATGTTCCTACTTTTCCGCAGGTCATTGCTTTAAGCGATAATGACATGAGAATTATTAAAGATAATTATCTGAAAGCTTTAAGAGTGGACGACCGACAAATCATCAGCAAACTTTCCGATAAAATTAAAGGAATTCTGAAGCTGGAAGTAGATCCTACCAAAATGACGGAAAGACAGTTCATCGGGGTTGTTATTAAGGATTACAATTATTATACGGGAAAAGACAGTTAGGAAGACGATTTAAAAACAACTCTGCTTATAAAAACTCCCGCAGATTTGGCGGATTTTGCAGATGATTCTGAAAAATTCGTCAAATAATTTTTATTAATTGATTTAAAAACTGCAATCTAAACGCAAAGGAAAAAGTTTTCACCTCATTAAAGGGGAGCAAAGATACTCCGTCGCAGACGGATGATGAAGCGCGCTTCTTAGCAGATGAAATCTGCCCTCACTTTGCTCCCTTAATATATTCATTCTCAAAAGAAAAACTTTGCGTTTAGATAATCCGAAACAAAGTTTGTCATGCTGAAAAGCATCTCTTCAATTATATTTAATAGATTTCTCCTTCGTCGAAATGACAGAGCAGTGTCTAAAAAATCACTCAGATTTTGCGGATGATTCTGAAAAAACTAAAAACTTAAAAACCTTTTTCAAAAATCAAAGCCTTTTCTGAGTGAATAGATATTTACAATCAACAAAAAGTATTCAAAAAAAAATAAAATTTAGCATTAATCTTATTTATATCATTCTAAAACTACGTGTATAAAAGAACTGAGCAATCATCGCCAAAATAAACAGAACAAAATGCAATACTCTAATTTTGAGTTCATATCTACGGATGACGGAAAGAAAAATGATGTTGATAACGGATGTAAAAAGTATCGCCACATCATGCATATTTTTCACTTCTGAAATATCAATATCTAAAGCGCAACGCCTTACCGTTCCAAAATTGAACCTGCAAAAATGAATGAAAAAAGACAACATACACGAGAGGTATAAAATGATAACGTATTCTGAAAAATCTTTTACAAACTGGTTTCTTTCTTTACTAATCAGAGCAAAACCTAAATTTACAAACGACAGAAGCAAACAGGATGTTATGGTAAAAAGAATATCATAATGTCCAAAATTCAGAAGATGGTACACCACAAAATACTGAATGGAAATATACAATGCTCCCACCGTTACAGGAAGCCAAAAGAAATGATAAGCGAAATAATTTAAATTTGATCTTTCCGGCATTTTAGTTTTTTATAATGTTAATATTATTCAGAATTTCAATAAGATATTCTGTTCCATATTCATTAGATATTGCTTTGTAAACTGTAGAAATCTTACAATGTGAATCTTTGTGAGATGATAAGAGGGCATCTAAATTTTAGAAAGCCCTCTTTTTCTTTGTCTTACATCATTCTAAAATTTTAATAAAGAATATTAGATAATAAATTTTTAGTTTCTAATATAAATTCAATTCAATAGGATTATATTTTTTTAGAGCTTCTTCCGCATTTTTTCTCATGTATTCACGATCTTCTGGATTTTCTATAAATTGCTCATTTAATTTTAATTTTCCGGCAAGCCTGTTTTTAAAAACTTCAGCTACTTTTTCTTTAGACATATTTTTTATATTGGTTGCAATATTAGCAGATTTGCAAGTATATTTTCTTTTTCTGAAAGCATAAAGAGTATAATGATAATCGTATTTAGAATCGTACACTTCAGTAATTAAACCCGGTAATCCGTTAAATTTATACGGTCCAAATTGGAAGGGGATATCCGTAGTAAACCAAGCGATCCAAGTTCTGCCGTATTTCGTAACTTCTGCTCTTTGACATTTATACCCTGCAACAGTTTTGAATTCGTTTTTAATCTTCCAGTTTATATTGTTTGGTTCCTCATATCCGAAATAAGAATAATTAATTTCATCAGTAACATACAATTTTGCAGAGGTTGTTCCAATATAGCCTCTAAAATCCGTATTATATTTCATTGCTTCATCGAGTGTGTTGAGTTTTTTCTCTACTATAAGAGAATCTGAAATATATCTGTGTAAATCTTTAAAAAAGGAAGATTTTTCATTAATTAGAAGAGCAAATGTGGTTTCTTTTTTGGAATTGCTTGCATTTGAAAGCTTGTAATTTAGCTTATAATTTGCTTCATAAACAACATCAAATTTTTTCTGCGAAAAAACAGCTATCACAATCAATAAGTGAAATAATAATACAATCTTTTTCATCTAAACATTCTTTTCTAAATAAAAACCGCCACTTTTTATGGCGG